>DATHZU010000268.1:0-13022 GCA_035458445.1 Thermohalobaculum sp.
CTGGTCTCTAAACGGCGAAGAGATCGGCAGCATCGTGGTCGAGAGCCACGGTACCCATCTTATCTTCGACTATCGTGCACGAGACTACGATGGCGAGTGGGAGCCGATCCGGGACAGGATTCCACTGTATTTCACCACCCCGAACTACGGTGGCGAACGCCCGTGGTTCTACTGCCCGTCCTGTCGCGGCCGGAAGCGCGTGCTCTACGGCGGGCGATATTTTCGGTGCCGGAGCTGCTATGGCGCGACTTACGAAAGCCAATATGAGCCGGATTACATGAGGCACCTGTATCGCGCGCAACACATTCGCGAGAAACTCGGCGGCAGCATGTGCACGGACGACCCATTTCCGGAGAAACCGAAGCGGATGCGCTGGAAGACATACAACCGCTTGATGCGGGAAGAACGCGCCGCGTCCAGGGCGTCCGACCTTGGCGCGCTGCACAAATTTGGGAGTTATTTGGACTCCTCATTTTTTGAGTGAAAATGAGCGCGGTGGTACCGATGTGGTACCGGGCGCTTCGCGACTCTGGATAACTTACAGCTAAGTTATTGATTTTATTGGTGCCGGTTGAGGGACTCGAACCCCCGACCCCCTGATTACAAATCAGGTGCTCTACCAGCTGAGCTAAACCGGCCTCCGGGCCTGGCGGCGCATTCTTGTTCCCTTACGCGCCGCCGGATCGGCGAGGCGAGTGATACCTCCCGGAAGGGCGCCATGCAAGCGCCGCCGGGTTTGCCCGGCGCGCCTACTTCGGCAGCACCTTCAGCAACTCGTTGAGGAGCTGCTTGCCCTGTTTCGCGGGGTCGGACCTGGGCTTGCTGCCCGTGCCGCCGCCTGTCGTGCCGTCTGTCGGCTGGGGAACGGTCGCTTCGCCCTGGTCCTCGATCAGGGCCGCCCGCGCGGAGCGGTCCGCAGGCGCGGGCCGCGGCAGCGGCGCGAATTCCGGGGCGAGGTCGCCGCTTGCCGCCGTGCCGCCGGCCTGATCCGATCCACCGTCATATCTGGGCTGCGCCTCGGTGGCGCCGCCGCCTCCGCTGCCGCCACCCAGCGCGCCCAGCAGCCCGCCCAGCACGCCGCCGATGGGGTCCGACCCGCCTGAATCGCCCGTGCCTCCACTGTCCGCGGCACCCGCGTCGCCGCCCGTGGCGCCACCCGTTGCTCCGCCGGTGAGCGCGCCCAGCAGCGACCCCGCCGCCGTCTTCGCGTCGGCTCCCTTGACCAGCCCGGTCACCGCGTCCGCCGTCGCCTTCGGATCGTTCATCAGGCCGGTGATGGCGGCGGTCAGGTCCGGCTTGAAGACCGGGTTCGCCCAGGTCCCGGTCACCAGCACCGGGAAGATGCCGAGCCCGGCATCCTCCAGCGTGCCGCCCTGGCCGGTGAGGCTGGCCACCGCCTTCGGCTCGAGCCGGAAGTCCTGCCGGCGATTGCCGAGGTCGACGGTTCCGGCGCCGATCACCCTGATCAGCGGCCCGAGGAGCGAGAAATCCGTATTGTGGACCACGCCGTTGTCGATGTCGAAGGTGCCGGTCACCGCCGAGAAATCCGTCTTCTGCTGGCCGCCGCCCTGGCCGGTCAGGTTGCGTACCAGCGCCGCCAGGTTCAGCCCCAGAACCGCGCCGTCGCTCAGGTTCAGCCCGCCACTGCCATCGAGGCTGCGCATCAGCGCATCCATCGACCGGCCCCGTCCCCGGGCCTTCAACCGGAAATCGCCGATGCCTTCGAGCCGGTCCAGGCCCGCCAATGCATTCAGCAGCGGCCGCAACTGCACGTGGCTGACGGTCAGGTCCGTCGCCACCTGCGCTTCGTCGCCCGCGACCACCGCCACGGTGCCGTTCATGCCGCCGCCATAGGCGTCGACCCGGCTGATGGTCATGTCCAGGCGTCCGTCGCGCAGCCGCGCGTCGATGTCGCTGCGGCCGATCTCGATGTCGCCGAGGTCCACCGCCTCGGCCCGGATCGCCACGTCCGCATCCACCGAGCGCAGGGCCGAGAGGTCGAGCGGCTCGGTGCTCCAGCCATCGGCCGGGGCGGCCGGGCCGCCGCCGCCGGCGGCATCCGCGCCCATGAACGGGGTGAGGTCCAGCGGACCGGTCTGCAGCCGCGCCGTCACCATCGGACGGGCGCCGCCGAGCGCCGCCCCTGCCTCGCCCGTCAACTCGGTCCCGTCGATGCGCGCCGTCATGCCGAAGAGCGAAATCCTGTCGCCGCCGGTCAGCGCCAGCCGGGCATCCAGGCTGGCGGACTGGAAGGTGCCGGGCGGGGCCGCCAGCGGCGCGCCGCCTGCCCATTCCGCCAATCCGCGCAGATCGCCGACCGTCACCTTCAGCGGCCCCTCTGCCGACGGGCGCTCGCCGGCCGTGACCGGCCCGCTGAACGAGGCTTCGAACAGCCCCTCGGTCCGCGCCGCCGCCGCAATCGTGAAGGCCATGCGGTCGAGCCAGCCCTTCCCGCCCTCGGCCCGGGCGTCGAACGCGACCTGGCGGCCCTTGTAGCCGGCGCTGCCCTTGACGTTCAGGTCCAGCGCCGCCTCGGACGCCTCGAGCTCGCCGTCCAGCTTGACTTCGCCCAAATCCGCGAGGCCCTGGGGCGCGGCCTGGCCGGTCGCCCAGGCGGCCGCGGCTGCAGGGTCAGGCACCTCGGCCGACAGCGCACCATTGACCAGCGGCAGCGGCGCGCCCTCGACGATCTGCAGATCGCCGTCGAAGGTCAGCTTGGCCGGAGCCCCGTCCAGCGAGAGCCGCACATCGGTGCGCCGCCCCTCCATCGCGGCGGCCGGCGTGTCGATGACCGCGCTGAAGCTCGCCTCGGTTCCGTTCCAACGGCCCGAGCCATCCAGCGTCAGCGGTGCGTCCAGCCCCGCCAGCCCCGCCTTCAGATCGAGCGCGGCCAGCTCGATCCGCTGGCCCGAACGGGCGTCGCGGAAACTGATCAGGCCATTCGCGATCGAGGCCTCGGGCAGCGCGATCTTCGGCAGAGCGCGCGCACCGCCGGACCCACCTCCCGCGGCGGCGGTGCCGGAGTCGAACTCCCAGTTCGGGCGGCCATCGGAACCGACCTCGAGCGCCACCACCGGATCGACCAGCCTGAGCGCGGTGACATTGATCTCGCCCGACAGCAGCGGCATCAGCTCGATCCCGATCTCGGCGGCGCTGGCCGAGACCATGTCGGGGGCCTCGGCCCAGTCGGCGTTCGACAGCCGCAGCGCGCCGGTTCGCACCCCCAGCACCGGCCAGAACGAGGGCGAGAGATCGCCGGACAGGACCAGTTCGCGCCCCGTCGCCGCCCGCACCTGGTCCGCAGCCAGCGCGACGATCCGCTCGCGCGGGATCAGGAATACCGCGGCAACCACGGCGACGACCACCGCCAGCACCATGACGCTGAGGATTTTCAAGGCTCGGCGCATCGTTTCGGCCCTCCTGTCGGGTAACCGGGTTCGACGCTACGCGCTACCGGCGCAAACCTTAACACTCACGGCACCGCCTCGGCCAGTGGCTCGCGGCGCTCGCCCATTTCGCCCGGGCGCGAGCGGTCCATGGTGCGGGCCAGCAGCACCACAGGCGCCAGCCCCACGGCGATGATCGCCAGCGCCGCCGGCCCGGCCTGCCCCAGATTCTCCAGCGACGCGGCTCCATATACAGTGGTGGCCAGCGTCTCGAAATTGAAGGGGCGCAGGATCAGGGTGGCGGGCAGTTCCTTCACCGAATCGACAAAGATCAGCAGCGCGGCGGTCAGCACCGAGCCCTTGATCATCGGCAGGTAGACCCGCGACAGCGCGCCGCTGCGGCTCTCGCCCAGGGTGCGGGCGGCATATTCCATCGACGGCGTGACGCGCCCGAAGGCGCTGTCGATCGCGCCATGGGCGATGGCCGAGAACCGCACCACATAGGCGAAGACCACCGCCGTCGCCGAGCCGGTCAGCACCAGCCCGATATCGAGTCCGAACCGCGCCTCGGCGAAGTCCGCCATGCGGTTGTCCAGCGCCGCCAGCGGGATCAGCACGCCCACCGCCAGAACCGCGCCGGGCGCGGCATAGCCCAGCGAGGTCGCCTGCGCCAGCCAGCGCGCCAATCCGTTGCGCGAGGCGCGCGCGCCATAGACCATGAACACGCCGACCGCGCAGGACACCGCCGCCGCCAGCCCGGCCAGGACGCCGGTATGCGCCACCGCCCGCCAGAACCCCGGCTCGACCCACTGGCCCAGATGGGCCGAGGCGTGCCAGCCGACGATCAGCGTCGGCAGCGCGAAGCCGAACACCACCGGGAAGGCGCAGAGGCCGACCACCACCCATCGCTTCAGCCGCTTCGGCCGCGAGCGCCGGATCGGCCGGTAGCGCCGCGAGGTGTGGTGGAACCGCTTGCCCCGGCGGCTGATCTTCTCCATCGCCAGCAGCAGCAGGACGAAGCCCAGCATCACCATGGCGATCTGCGCCGCGCCGCCGGCGTTGTAGGTGTCGAGCCAGATGGCGAAGATGCCCCGCGTCAGCGTGGGCACCGCGAAGTAGTCGACCGCGCCGAAATCGTTCAGCGTCTCCATCATGGCGATGGCGCTGCCGGCGAAGACCGCCGGGCGCGCCAGCGGCAGCCCGACCCGCCAGAACACGCCCCAGGGGCCGCAACCCAGCGCGCGGCCCACTTCCAGCGCGCAGACCGACTGCTCGCGGAAGGCGGCGCGGGCCAGCAGATAGACATAAGGATAGAGCGACAGCGTCAGCACGAAGCCCGCCGACCAGATCGAGCGGATCTGCGGGAACCAGTAGTCGCGCGAATCCTGCCAGCCGAACAGTGCCCTGAGGCCAGTCTGCACCGGCCCGGCATATTCCAGCATGTCGACCAGTGCGTAGGCGCCGATATAGGCCGGCATCGCCAGTGGCGCGAGCAGCATCCATTCCAGCCAGCGTCGCCCCGGGAAATCGGTCATCACCACCAGCCAGGCGGCCCCGGTGCCCATGCAGGCGGTGCCGAAACCCACCAGCGCCATCAAGACGACGGTGTTGCCCAGATAGACGGGCAGGGCATGGGCAACCAGATGCGGCCAGATGTTCTCGGTGGGGGTCAGCGCCATCCAGCCGACGGCCACGATCGGCATCAGCAGCACCGCCGCCAGCGCAAGGCTGCCCAGCATCCAGCCATCGGGCTTTTCGAAGACGGCTTTCCGGACCAGGGCCATGCGCTCCCACGGGTCTCCCAGTGTTTCTCTCGGGGTTGACTTAGGGGTCCCGGGCGCTCCTGTCCATTCCCCGCGTTGACCGGACCCCCGCGCACCATTAGGAAGACGCGGACCGAAACTCCAGCCGCGAGGCCCCGCCCAGATGGCAGCCAAGCCAGTCGAGACACCGCGCTCCTTCCAGGAAGTGCTGCTGCGCCTGGCGAATTACTGGGCCGCACAGGGCTGCGCCATCCTGCAGCCCTACGACATGGAGGTCGGCGCCGGTACCTTCCACCCCGCCACCACGCTGCGGGCGTTGGGGCCCAGGCCCTGGGCCGCGGCCTATGTGCAGCCCTCGCGCCGGCCCACCGACGGGCGCTACGGCGAGAACCCGAACCGGCTGCAGCACTATTACCAGTACCAGGTGCTGATCAAACCCTCGCCGCCCGACCTGCAGGATCTCTATCTCGGCTCGCTGCGGGCCATCGGGATCGACATGGGGCTGCACGACATCCGCTTCGTCGAGGACGACTGGGAAAGCCCGACGCTCGGCGCCTGGGGCCTGGGGTGGGAGGTCTGGTGCGACGGCATGGAGGTCAGCCAGTTCACCTATTTCCAGCAGGTCGGCGGCCATGACTGCCGCCCGGTCTCGGGCGAGCTGACCTACGGTCTGGAACGGCTTGCAATGTACGTGCTGGGCATCGATCATGTGATGGACATGCCCTTCAACGATCCCAAAGCGCCGATCCCGCTGACCTATGGCGACGTGTTCCGCCAGACCGAGGAGGAATACTCGCGCCATAACTTCGACGCCGCGAATACCGAGATGCTGTTCCGCCATTTCGAGGACGCCGAGCGCGAATGCGAGTCGATCCTCTCCCACGTGGCGCTGGACCCGAAGACCGGGCGCACCATTGTCATGGCGCACCCGGCCTATGACCAGTGCATCAAGGCCAGCCATGTGTTCAACCTGCTGGATGCGCGCGGGGTGATCTCGGTCACCGAGCGCCAGGCCTATATCGGCCGCGTGCGGGCACTGGCCAGGCGCTGCGCCGACGCCTTCCGCGAAACCGAAGCGGGGCGGGACTGATGGGTATCCGCCGGTACAGACCCGCTCCGAAGAAGAAGTCGCGCGCCGGCACCATGCTGACCGGCGAGGACTTCAGATTCGCCGGAAAGACCTTCGGGCGCCGCGAGGTCTTCACCACGCTGCTGATCGTGCTGGTGTGCGCGATCGCGGCGATCTGGTGGCTGTATGGCCGGGATTTCTACACCGAGATCAAATCCGACACCGTCCTGATCGCCGGCAACGAATACCCGGTGACCGAGTTCCGCGGCATCGAGGCCTATAACGACCCGGAGAAGCTGCGCGCCTGCTTCCGGATCAAGGGCGAGATCTTCGCCCCGCCCGCCGCCAACCCGCAGCCCCGGGCGGCACCTGGCTGGTTCAAGTGTTTCTACCCCGAGCGGATCATCGAGGAACTGGCGGAGGGAAAGGCGAAGCTCTACCTCGCCGGCTACAACGACCCGCCGGGCTACGACCGGGTCGTGGTGGTCTACGACAATCCGCGCGACAACAACCTGCGCGGCTTCATGTGGCGCCAGAAGAACGAGAATTACCAGGAATAGGGACCGCGCATGGCCAAGACCCTGCTGCAGCTTGCGGGTGCTGCGCCCGTGCCGTCCCGGCTCTCCCAGTCGGTGCTGGTGCTGATCGACATCCAGAACGAGTATTTTGACGGGCCGCTGAAGCTGACCGGAGTCGAAGCCGCGGCCAAGACGGCGGCCGGGCTGCTGTCGCGCGCCCGGGCGCTGGGGACGCCTGTCGTGCATGTGCGCCATCGCGGCCGCGCCGGCGGGGCCTTCGACCCGGAGGCGCCGCGCGGGCAGATCCACGCCTCCGTCGAGCCAATGGAGGGCGAGGCGGTGGTCGACAAGGGCCTGCCCAACGGCTTCGCCAATACCACCCTGGCCGAGACGCTGGACGCGCTCGGCCCGCGCCCGCTGGTGGTGGCCGGCTTCATGACCCATATGTGCGTCTCTGCAACGGTGCGCTCCGCGTTGGATCGCGGCCTCACCTCGACCGTGGCGATGGACGCCACGGCGACCCGCGACCTGCCGGACCCCCTGGGCGGTGCCGACCTTCCCGCTGACGCCGTCCACCGCGCCGCGCTCGCCGCCATCGCCGACCGCTTCGCGACGGTGGTGCGCGCCGCCGACATTCCGGACTGACAGCCAGATGCCCGACCTGCTGCTGGAACTTTTCTCCGAGGAAATCCCGGCCCGCATGCAGGCGCGGGCTGCGGAGGATCTGAAGAAGCTCGTGACGACCGCGCTGGTCGAGGCCGGGCTGACCTATGCCGAGGCCGGCGCCTTCGCCACGCCGCGGCGCCTGACCCTGCACCTGACCGGTCTGCCGGCCCAGACGCCGGCCATGCGTGAGGAGCGCAAGGGTCCGCGCACCGACGCGCCGGAAAAGGCGCTGGAGGGGTTCCTGCGCGCGACCGGCCTGACAAAGGATCAGCTCGAGGCCCGCGACGACAAGAAGGGGCAGGTCTGGTTCG
This sequence comes from Thermohalobaculum sp., assembly GCA_035458445.1. Taxonomy (GTDB): domain Bacteria; phylum Pseudomonadota; class Alphaproteobacteria; order Rhodobacterales; family Rhodobacteraceae; genus Thermohalobaculum. Next base: position 7,714 of record DATHZU010000268.1, read on the forward strand.
CGGTCATCCAGAAGCCCGGCCGCCCTGCCGCCGAGGTGATCGCCGAGGCGGTGACCGAGACCATCCGCAACTTCCCCTGGCCGAAGTCGATGCGCTGGGGCGCGGGGTCCTTGCGCTGGGTCCGTCCGCTGCATTCCATCCTGTGCATCCTCACCGACGAGCACGGGGCGGAAGTCGTGCCCTTCGAGGTCGACGGAATTGCCGCCGGCGATACGACCGCGGGCCACCGCTTCATGGCGCCGGGGCGCTTGCGGGTCACCGGCTTCGACGACTACGTGGCGAAGCTGGAGGCGGCGAAGGTGATCCTCGACCCGGCCGAGCGCGCCGCCCGGATCGAGCATGACGCCACCCAGCTCGCCTTCGCGCAGGGGCTGGAACTGGTCGAGGACAACGGCCTGCTGGCCGAGGTCGCCGGGCTCGTGGAGTGGCCGGTGGTTCTGATGGGCGGCATCGGCGAGGCCTTCCTCGACCTGCCGCCCGAGGTGCTGCGGACCTCGATGAAGACCCATCAGAAGTTCTTCTCGGTAAGGAACCCCAAGACCGGGCGCATCGAGCGGTTCATCACCGTGGCCAATATCGAGACCCCGGACCATGGGCGTACCATCCTCGCGGGCAACGGCCGCGTTCTGGCCGCCCGCCTCACCGACGCCCGTTTCTTCTGGGACAACGACCTGCGCGTGATCCGCGCCGGCGGCGTGTCCGAGATGGCGAGCCCGCTCAGCCATGTCGTCTTCCACGCCAAGCTCGGCACCCAGGGCGACCGGATCGACCGGATCGCCGCGCTCGCCCGCGAGATTGCGCCGAAGGTCGGCGCCGACCCCGGGCAAGCGGAGCTCGCCGCGCGCACCGCCAAGGCGGACCTTGCCTCCGAGATGGTCTACGAGTTCCCCGAGCTTCAAGGGGTGATGGGCGGCTACTACGCCCGCGCCGCCGGTCTGCCCGACGCGGTGGCGAATGCCTGCGAGGCCCATTACCGGCCGCTTGGCCCCTCGGATGCGGTACCGGCCGAGCCGGTCTCGGTGGCCGTCGCGCTCGCCGACAAGATCGACATGCTGACCGGCTTCTGGGCCATCGACGAGAAGCCGACGGGCAGCAAGGATCCCTTCGCGCTGCGGCGGGCGGCGCTGGGGATCATTCGCATCCTGCTGGAGAACGGCCTGCGCATCGACCTGTCGCTTCCGCTCGATTCCCAGCTCCTGAAGCACGAAATCCGCGACAACCTGGATACCGCCGAGGAGCGCAAGCTGTTCCTGCTGCACGATGTGCTGGACGAGATCGCCGAGCATGGCACGATCGGTGCCGCCATCCATGCCCTGATCGCGAAGCTGCGCGGCAATGGCAAGGAGATCGAGGTCGAGGAGGGCAGCTGGCTCGACCGGCTGCGCGAAACGATCCCGGCCGAGCGCGACGACCTGCTGTCCTTCTTCGCCGACCGCCTGAAGGTCGCGCTGCGCGACCAGGGCGTCCGGCACGACGTGATCCAGGCCTGTTTCGACCTCGGCGGGCAGGGCGATCTGGTGCTGCTGGTCAACCGCGTCCGCGCGCTGCAGGACTTCCTCGCTACCGAGGACGGCGCCAACCTGCTGACCGCCTACCGCCGTGCCGCCAACATCGTCGGCATCGAGGAATCGAGAGACGGCGTCGAATACTCCGGCGCGCCCGATGTCAAATACGCCGAGCAGGACGAGGAACGCGCCCTCTTCGCGGCGCTGGACGCCGCCGAGCCCGCCATCGCGGCCGCGCTCGTCTCGGAGGACTTTTCCGCCGCCATGGCCGAGATGGCCCGGCTGCGTCCGGTCGTCGATGCATTCTTCGACAAGGTCACGGTCAACGCCGAGAACCAGATCACCCGCCGCAACCGCCTGTGCCTGCTGACCCGAATCCGCGCCGCCATGCGCCAGGTGGCGGTCTGGGAGGCGATCGAGGGTTGAACGGGCATCGGCTCCACTGCCAGGCGATCGCAACCTCACGTTCCCTCGATCCATCGTGACTCCGGCAGTGGCGCGGCGGCAGCTAGGCTTGCGCCGGGATTTCCGGAGCTTGATTATGAAACCTCTGCTTGCTTTCGTCTTCGCCGCCCTGACCGCCACCGCAGCATCTGCCCAGATCACCCTGACCGACCCCGCCGACATCGCGCTGGCGGTCGCCGTCAGTGACGCGGTCGACGGGGCCACTGAAAGCATCGGCGGGTGCCGCGAAGGCGGCGGCGAGTTGGCCGACTGCCTCTGTGCCCACCGTGCCGACGTCGATCAGGTGCGCGCCGCGCTGGACGCGGCATTAACGGTGCATCCCGAGTGGCGGGACCAATCGCTGTTCGCAGCGGATATGGGAAATGGGCAGTCGCTGACGATCTTCCTCGACACCGTCGCGCGCGCAGCGGCCGAACCCGATTGCGGGTGAGGCGCGGTTGACACGCCGGGAATCTTAAGCGGCGGCCGGGCGCACACGCCCCGCCAATTCTCTTGTGCACCTGCGAAGCAGCGCTGTAACACGAGCGCATGACGACGGTATCGGACATAGGCTGGATCGGTAGCGGGGGCACTCCCCTCGCGGCCCAGACCTATGGCCCGAAGGCGGCCTGGCTCAGTTGCGCCGCGGCCATGGGCCTGCCGGTGCCGCAGGGCTTCGTGATCCCCGCCGCGCTGCTCGCAGACCGGCCCGCCGTCGAGGCGGAACTGGCCCGGCTCGAGGCCGCCACCGGCGCACGGCTCGGCGACCCGGAAAACCCGCTGCTGGTCTCGGTTCGTCCATCGGCGCCGGGCGGCGGCGGCAGCAGCGCGCCGTCGATCCTGAACATCGGCGTCACCCAGGCCGTGATCCCGGCCCTGACCGAGCGCCATGGCGGCCATGTGGCCCACGACCTCTACCGCCGCCTGATCCAGTCCTACGGTGCCGGGGCGCTGGGCATCGAGGGCGAGGACTTCGAATACGCGCTCTACGACACCATGAAATACGCCGGGGTCGAGAGCGAGACCGAGCTCTCGACCGCCGATCTGGATGAACTTGCCCAGGCCTGCCTGACCCTGATCGAGGACGAGGGCGCCGCGTTCCCGCAGGACCCGCGCGACCAGCTGTTCGGCGCCATATCAGCGCTGGCGGCATCCTGGGACAGCCCGCGCGCCAGGCTCAAGCGCATGGCGCAGGGCCATGCCGAGGACGCCGGCCTGTCGCTGATCGTGCAGGCCATGGTGCTGGGGCTGGGTCCCGCGCCCAGCGGCGCCGGGATCGCCCATGCCCGCAACGAGACGACCGGCGAGAAGGCGATGACCGGGCGGTTCCTGGCCGGCGCCCAGGGCGAGGAGGCGCTGATGGGGCTGCGCACGCCCACGGTGCTGACCCTGGTCGAGCGCGAGGCCGAAGGCCTGAGCGAGCCGGCGCTGGAGGAAATCTGCGCCCCCGCCGTGGCACTGCTGGCGCAGGCCGCCGACCGGCTGGAGGCGGAATTCGGCGAAAGCTTCAGCCTGGAATTCACCCTGGCCGCGGGCGCGGTGCATATCCTGGAGGCAAAACCCGCCCGGCGCTCGGCCAAGGCGGCGGTGCGGATCGCCGTCGAGCTGGCCGAGAGCGGCGCCATCAGCCGTACCGAGGCGCTGATGCGGGTCGACCCGGCCTTTCTCGACGACCATCTGCACCCCTCGATCGCCAGGGACGCCGCCCGCGACCTGATCGGCCAGGGCCTGCCTGCATCGCCGGGAGCGGCCTCCGGCGGGTTGGTGTTCTCGCCGGACGCCGCGGAGGCCGCCGCCGCCGCCGGGCGGCCCGCGATCCTGGCGCTGGTCGAGACCAGCCCGGAGGACATTCGCGGCATGCATGCGGCGCTGGGCGTGCTGACCGTGCGCGGCGGCATGACCAGCCATGCGGCGGTTGTGGCGCGCGGGCTGGGGCGGCCCTGCGTGGTCGGGGCGAAGGATCTGATGCTGGACCTCCGGGCCGGGCTGCTGCGCGCCCGCGACGGGCGGGTGTTCCACGAGGGCGACGTGGTCACAGTGGACGGCACCGAGGGCCAGGTGATGGCCGGCGCGGTCGAGACCGTGCCGCCCGAGATCACCGGCGCCTTCGCCACCCTGATGGAATGGGCCGACGCCGAGCGGCGCATGGGCGTGCGCGCCAATGCCGACACCGGCCAGGACGCAGGCACCGCACGCGGCTTCAATGCCGAGGGCATCGGCCTCTGCCGCACCGAGCACATGTTCTTCAAGCGCGGCCGCATCTCGGCGATGCGCGAGATGATCCTGGCCGAGACCGAGGTCACGCGGCGCAAGGCGCTGGAGACTCTGCTGCCGATGCAGCGCGACGATTTCATCGAGCTGTTCGAGGAAATGGCCGGCCTGCCGGTGGTGATCCGCATGCTCGACCCGCCGCTGCACGAGTTCCTGCCCCATGGCGAGGCCGAGATGGCCGAGATGGCGGAATCGCTCGACGTGCCGGTCTCGAAGGTGAAGGCCCGCGCCCTGGAACTGGCCGAGTTCAATCCCATGCTCGGCAAGCGCGGCTGCCGCATCGGCATCGCCTATCCCGAAATCTACCAGATGCAGGCCCGCGCGATCTTCGAGGCCGCCTGCGAGGCGGGCAGGCGCACCGGCCAGCCGGTCCGGCCCGAGATCATGATCCCGCTGGTCTCGGCGGTACGCGAGCTCGAGCTTTTGAAGCGCCATATCGAGGCGGTGGCGGCCGAGATCCGGACCGAACGGGGCGAGATGGTCGACTATCACGTGGGCGTCATGATCGAGACGCCCCGCGCGGCGCTCCGCGCCGGCGACATCGCCGACGAGGCCGATTTCCTCAGCTTCGGCACCAACGACCTGACCCAGATGATCTTCGGCCTGTCGCGCGACGATGCGGGACGGTTCATCCCCGACTACGTGGCGCAGCACGTCTACTCGCACGACCCGTTCCATACGCTGGACCTGGAAGGTGTGGGCGAGATCATGCGGATCGCCACCGAACGGGCGCGGTCGCATCGCCCGGGCATATCGATCGGGCTTTGCGGCGAGCATGGCGGCGATCCGGTTTCGGTGAGGTTCTGCGAGGAATCGGGCTTCGACTACGTCTCCTGCTCGCCCTACCGGGTGCCGATCGCCCGGCTGGCCGCAGCCCAGGCCGCGATCCTCGCGCGCCGGGAAAAGGCGGGCAGCTAGCCGGCCGGGCCAGGCCCGGTCCAGGGGGCGATTCGCAGTCGTGGGACGCCTTCAGCCTGCCAATAGTACGGGTTCAGGACCGTAATTGTTGCAGATTAACAACAAATTCTGTTGCCGCACGGTCCATCAGGCCCAAATTCGCACCGAAACCGCGACCGTTTAGCACGCCCG
>DATHZU010000269.1:0-4540 GCA_035458445.1 Thermohalobaculum sp.
CTCGGCCGCCTCGTCGATCCTGCCGCGCTCGAACAGGTCGAGCGCCTGGGTCACATCCGCCTGCGCCGCTTGCGGAAGCGCGAGCAGGGCAACCAGGCTGATTACGCGGAGATGTCTCGTCATCGCTGTCCTCCCGCGGCCGGTTCCGGCCTATTCAACGCCGTTCGGAAACCAGGTCACGCCGCCGAAGCCGCCGGCCCAGACGGTCTTTCCGCTGGTTTCGATCGAAAAGATGCTTTGGATGTTCAGGCCGGTCTCGTGGCCGTAGACCTGGAAGCCCGCATCGCCAAGGAGCGCCAGACCGGCACTGGTGCCGATCCACAACCGTCCGTCTCCGTCGTTGTGCAGCGCGTAGACATGGTTGCTCGGCAGACCGTCGGCGACGGTGAATGTCTGCCAGTTCTCGCCGTCGAACCGGCTCAGCCCCGCGCCCCAGGTTCCTGCCCAGACGCTGCCGTCATCGGCGACCGCCAACGAGACGATATAGTTGGGATTGTAGGCGACCTTCACATCGCCCAGCCCTTGCTCCTGTTTCTGGCGCGCGTGGTGGCTCGAGACCTCGGCCGGGTCGTTGGCGAAGGCGATGTCGGCCTCGACCTGTTCCAGCGGCGCGCCGAGCCCGGCCGCATGGGTCCAGTTTGTCCACTTTCCGTCGACGAAGCGCGCCAGCCCGCCCTCGGTCGCCAGCCAGACCTCGCCGTTCTTGCCTGCGGCCAGCCCGTAGACCCAGTCGTTCGGCAGGCCGCCGCCGGTGTTCTCGACCGTGTAGAGCTCCCACTTCTCGAAATCGTCCATCGCGCCGCCCAGGATCCGGTTGGCGCCGGACCATGTGGCGATCCAAACATCGCCGTCCGCGGTCTCGAGCGCGTCGTAGACGAAGGCGTCCCCCATGCCGTTCGGGATGTTGTAGTTGCGCCATTTCCCGCTTTCGGGATTCAGCACCGACAGCCCGCCGCCATACGTTCCCGCCCAGATTTCGCCATTGACCTTGCTGATGTGGAAGACCCCGTTCGACAGCAGTCCCGACTTGTTGTCATAGGTCAGGTAGGTCCCGCGATGGGTGTCGTAGCGGATCGCCCCGCCCGAACTGCCGATCCAGACATCGCGGCCATCGATCAGGATCGACTTGACGTTCCGCTGGCCGATCTCGAAGGCGATCGCGCGCTTCAGGCCGCCGACCGCGCTCTCTCCGCCACTTTCGGCTGGAATCGCGGTATGCGCCGAGCCGCCGTGCTGCGCTGCGTGGCCCGATCCGGCGTCCGAGGCCTGCGCCATGGCAATGGCGGGCGCGGCGAGCACCGCCGCGACTGCCACCAGTGACATTCTGAGAGTTCCGAGCATGTTCGGCTCCATTATTCCGCGGGTGTAAGACGCAGGGCTGCGCCCTTGGCACCCGCCCAGACCGAGCCATCGGGAGCGATGGCGATGGCATAGATATGTTCGGCGCCGTGGCCGGTGGGATAGGATCGGAAGCGCGTGCCATCATAGGCCGCGACGCCGTTGTCGGTGCCGAACCACAGGACGCCATCGGCATCCTGGGCGATGCTGTAGACGATGTTGCCGGGCAAGCCGTCGCGCAGGGTATAGGACGTCCATTCCGAGTCGCCGTCGAACAGGCTGGCGCCTCCGCCCCAGGTGCCGAACCAGATCCCGCGGCCGGTATCGTCGACCTTGGCGGCGAAAACGTAGTTCGGATTGAAGGTCAACTGCCCCTGCACCGAGACGCTGAGGTCATGCCGGTTGCGGGTGCCCAGACCGTTGTTTTCGCTGGCGGGCAGTCCCATGCGGTTCGGCGCGCCCAGACCGTCGTCATGGGTCCAGGAAGTCCAGTCCTTGCCGTCGAACATCGAGACGCCGCCCTCGGTGCCGAACCAGACCCGGCCCTGGTCGTCGATATCCAGCCCGTAGACCCAGATGTTGATCAGCTCGTCGTGATAGGTGACCCACCCGCCGGTCGCGGGATCGAACAGGTTGGCGCCGTCCCAGGTTCCGATCCAGACACGGTCCTGATCGTCGAAGCTGTAGGAGTAGACCCAGTAATCGGCCAGCCCATGCATCGGGAAGAAGGTCTTCCAGTCGCCGTCCTTCCAGCGGCTGGTGCCGCCGCCATTGGTGCCGAACCAGACCTCGCCGCCGGGCGCGACGCCGATGGCGAAGACGTACTCGTTGGCGAGGCCTTCCTTGCGGGTGAAGACCTGCTTCGGCTCGCGCGTGTCGAGCCCGATCTCCATCGCACCGGCCGAGGTGCCGACCCAGACGCTGCCGCGCGCCTCGTCGATGGCCAGGGCGCGGACATAGGTATTGGCGCCCACCTGGAAGCGCTCGACCGTCACCTCTTCCGGCATCGCAGCCGCAACCGGGCCGCAGATCAGCCCGGCGATCACCGCAAGAACGCAGCCCAGCGCCCTAGCGCTGGAGCAAGCGGATATACAAGACGACATCAAGCAGTCCTTCCCTATCGATGGCATGATCGAATCCCGGCATCGAGCTTATCCCGTAGCGGATCGAATCGATCAGTTCGGCGTCACTTTTCAACAGGCTCTCGCCCCTGCTGAAATCCGGCGTTCCCGGCAGGTTCGGAACCCCGTCCAGGCCGTGGCAACTGGCGCAATGGGTGTCGTAGATGGCCCCTCCCTCGCCGAATCCGGTCTGCGCCGTGGCGGATGCTGCCGAGGAGACCACGCAAGCCAGGGCGATCGCCGTTGTCCGGGCAATCATCGCAATTCCTCCAGCAGTTTCGCGACACGCTGGTCGAAGGGCGCGCCGCCGCCGTCAAGCCCCGCGATCGCAGCGATCATCTCCGGTTCGCTCCAGTCCCGGGCGCCCTCGTAGGCCACCACGATGTTCCCCTCGCGGTCTATGATCACGGTCAAGGGAACCGCCCGTGTCGCGAGAATCTCCGCGGTCAGCTTGCCCGCTCCGTCCCAGTAGCTGGGGAACCCGACCCCCAGCTCGGCCAGGAACTCGCGGGTGAATTCGCGCTGCTTGTCGATGCTGACGCCGAGGACCGAGAAGGCGGACGGGTCCAGCGCCGCGCTGAGCCGGTCGAGGCTGGGAAGCTCGGCCCTGCAGGGCCCGCACCAGACCGCCCAGACATTCAGCACGATGATCTTGCCGCGATGGGCGGCGAGCGTGGCAGGGGCACCGTCGAGGGTCTGAAGCGCCGCGTCGTAGATCGGGATGCCGGTCGGTGCGTCCTGCACAGGGCTTGCCGCCTGGGTCGCTTCAGCCTCGGCACGCACGGCGGCGAGGCTGGCCTCCCACTCCCAGATCGCAGACATTGCGCGCCGCCGGAACGGGTCTTCCTCGGGTGTCAGGTGCAGGTAGGTGCGCATCGCGCCGAGCGCGCCTTCCGTGTCGCCCAGCGCCTCGAGCGCCTCGGCCATGCCGTAATAGGCGTTCGCCTGAGCCGGGACGATCTCGGTCGCCTGCTCGAATGCGGCGCGCGCCGCGGCCGGCCGGCCGAGTTCCAGAGACGCGAACCCCAGATTGACATAGGCCGCGACCGCATGGGGATCGGCCCGGCGGGCAGCGTCGAAGGCCAGCGCCGCCGCATGCGCGTCGCCGGCGCGCATATGGTTGAGACCGGCCTCGAACGCCTCGGCGAAACTTTCCGGCTGTGGCGTGGCGGTATCCGCAATGGCGATCTGCTCGGGGGCTGGTGGAGGCGCAGGCACCTCGACCGTCACTCCGCGCAGCTCGGTCCGGTCGAGTGCGAGCCCCGTCAACAGGCCCACCGCCAGCACCACGGCCAGCGCCACGAACGGCGCCCGGCGGCCGCGTAATCCAAGAGGACGTATCAGCCCGGCCATCAGATCGCCCCCTTGTGCGGCGCAAGCGAGATGAAGGGCATGCCGAAGAAGGTCGCGAAGGCGACGATGTAAATGCCCGCGACCAGGGCCGAGTTGAGCGCAACCGCGCCCTGATGCCGGGGGCGCCAGTGCAGATAGGCCAGCATCGCCAGCCAGGTCAGGAAGGCCCAGCTCTCGAGCGGGTCCCAGGCCCAGTAACGCCCCCAGGCATCGCGCGCCCAGGCGGCCCCGGCGATCAGCATCAGCGTCTGGAAGACTGCCGCGACCAGCATCACCCGGTGCGCCAGAGCCTCGGCCACCTCGGACTGCGGTGCATGGCCGAAGCGCCAGCCCAGGGCGCGCCGCGCCAGCACGACGAGGCACAGCCCCAGCGCAGCGACGGTGAGGCCCAGGAACACTTTCCCCAGCACCATGTGGACCGGCAGCCAGATCGTCTCGTAGGTCACCGGCGCCGCGGTGTCGCGCACCGGCACGGCCAGCATCCACAGCACCAGGACCGACAGCACCGGCAGCGCCATGACCAGGCCTGCGCGCAGATCCCTGACGAAAAGGCAGGCCAGCACCAGGATCAGGTGCAGGCTGAGGACATTGCTGGACAGGATCTCGAACATGTCCACATAGGGCCCATGGTCGAGGCGCTCCCAGCGCAGCAGGATGGCACCCGCATGCGCCACCATCGCACCAGCGACCACGCCCAGGACCGCCCGGTCGCGCTGCCGCCCGGTGGC
>DATHZU010000270.1:0-3899 GCA_035458445.1 Thermohalobaculum sp.
GCCATGACGGGCATCTCCGGTTGGCAAGCAGGGGAGTGAATGGTCTAGCGCCCCCGGGAGGAAGGTTCAAGCGGGGCGCTGCGAGGCGGGGTGTGCAAACGTGCACAGAGGGTCAACCTATTGAATTCATGAATAGATCACATCTGTGATGGACAGAGTTCGATGGGCGCGGCCGGTTTGGAACCCTGTCAGGGCCGCGGCTCCCGAAGCCGGATGCGAGCCCGGTCAGCGCAAGGCCGCAGGGTGCATCCCTTGCGGCCGTGCCCGTTCAGTCCGGGGCGCCGGCCCGCCCGAGGGCGGCCCGCCGCCGCGCCTCCAGGGCGGGATCGCGGAAGGGCAGGCCCTTGGTATAGGCATTCGCGGAAAAATCCGGATCGATGCGCAGGGCGGCCTCCATGGCTTCGCGCGCCTCCGGTTCCCGGTCGGTCTCGGCATAGACTATCGCCAGTTCCACATAGGGTTGGGCATAGAGCGGATCGGCCTCGATCGCGGAACGGGCCGTGGCAATGGCGTTCTCGTACTGCCGCAGCACCCAATGGCAGCGGGCCAGCATCATCGGATACCAGGGCGGGTAGCGCGGGCAGAGCCGCATCGCCAGTTCGGTCTGCTTGATCCCCTCCGCGGCCTTGCCGCAGGCATAGAGCGTGATCGCCGCGAGAGCGATCGCATTGGCGTCGCTATGCGCCAGTCGCCGGGCCTTCTGCGCCATGGCGAGGGCGCCGTCGAAGTCGCGCTGGGTGACCATGATCAGCCCCCGCATCGCCAAGCTGCCGGGGTCGTCCGGGCTCAGTTCCAGCGAACGGTCGCTGGCCTCGACCGATAGCTCCAGGGACCGTTCCGGCGCCGCGCTCCAGCCCTCGTTCCGGGATTCCTTCCAGTGGGCTTCCGACAGGGCGCCCCAGGCCAGGGCATAGTCCGGATCCAGCCGCACCGCTTGCTCCAGCAGCAGGCGGCCTTTCTGCACGGTGTCCTTGTGATGCTCGTGGACCAGGCCGCGGCCGACGAAGGCCAGTTGCCAGGCCTCGGTGTTCCGGGTGCCCTGCGCGGCGAGGCGGGCCTGCTCGCCTTCTGTCAGCTCGACCTGCAAGGCCGAGACCACCTCCTTGGTGACGTCGTCCTGCAGGGCCAGGATGTCGTCGGCGTTGCGGTCATAGCGCTGTGCCCACAGGTGGCGGCCATTCGCCGCCTCGATCAGCTGCGCCGTGACGCGCACCCTCTGGCCGCCGCTGCGCACGCTGCCCTCCAGCACATACTGCACACCCTGCTCGCGCCCGACCTGCCGGATGTCGACGGCGCGATCCTTGTAGACCAGCATGGAATTGCGGGCGATCACGAACAGCTTCGAGACCTTGGAGAGCGTGGTGATGATCTCCTCGGTCAGGCCGTCGGCGATGTAGTCCTGCTCCTTCCCGCCCGAGAGATTGGCAAAGGGCAGGACTGCGACCGAGGGCTTGTCTGGCAAGGTCAGCCCGGCTCTTTCGGGCACGGTCTTTGGCTCGGCGTCGGGGCGCAGGCGATAGGCGCGCACCGGCTTGGCGATGTTCTTCACCGCCTGCGGGCCGATATCCTCGAACGGCGCCTCGAGCTTGCCGTCGATCGCATCGAAGGCGCCGCCGGAGATGCAGATGCCATTGGGCTCGGCCAGGCCTTCCAGCCGCGCCGCCACGTTGACGCCGTCGCCGAAGATGTCGCCGCCCTCGACGATGATGTCACCCAGGTTGACGCCGATGCGCAGCAGGATACGCCGCTCGCCGGGCAGTTCGGGCTCGCGGCCCGGCATGGCGCGCTGGATGTCGATGGCGCAACCGACCGCCTCGACGACGCTGGGGAACTCCGCCAGCAGGCCGTCGCCCATCAGCTTGACGATGCGGCCCTTGCGCTCGGCGATCTTCGGCAGCACCAGCTCCTTGTGCAGCCCCTTAAGGCGCGTGAGCGTGCCGGCCTCGTCCGCGCCCATGAGGCGCGAGTAACCGACGACGTCTGCGGCCAGGATAGCGGCGAGCCTGCGTTCCATGTTCAGCCTCCGGCGGTCAGGGTACCCCGTCGCCGACGGGGGAGGAACCATGTTGTCGGAAAAACGCTCACCGCTGGCAGCGCGGGCAATGGAAGGTCGAGCGGCCGGACTGGACGATGCGGGCGACGGTGCCGGGGCAGGCGGGGGTCCGGCAGGGGGCGGCCTCGCGGTCGTAGACCCGGAAGCTGTGCTGGAAATAGCCGAGCTCGCCGTCGGTGTGGCGGTAGTCGCGCAAGGACGAGCCGCCGGCGGCGATGGCCTCGTTGAGCGTGGCGACAACCTCGGCGGCAAGGCGGTCGATTCGCGGGCGCGACAGGCTGCCCGCCAGCCGCTTCGGGCTGATCCCGGCGCGGTGCAGCGCCTCGCAGACATAGATGTTGCCCAGGCCCGCGACGACCCGCTGGTCAAGGAGCGCCGCCTTGATGGGCGCGCGCTTGGCCCGGAAGGCGGCGGCCAGCGCCGCGCCGTTGAAGGCGTTGCCCAGCGGCTCGGGGCCAAGGTCGCTCAGCAGCGGGTGCGATTCGAGCGCATCAGTCGGCCAGAGGTCCATTAGCCCGAAGCGCCGGGCGTCGTTATAGGTGATCACGTCGCCCCGGCCGGTCGTCACGATGACGTGGTCGTGCTTGCCCGGGCCGGGGGTCGGGTGGTGGAAGTCGCCCAGCATGACGGCAGGTGCGGTGCCCTGTGGCGCCCCCTCCCCATCCCTCCCCCCAGCGGGGGGAGGGGGGGGCGAAGCGGCCTCCGCCACGAGTATCCGCCCCGACATGCCCAGATGGACGATCCAGGTCTCGTTGCCGTCGAGCGCGACCAGCAGGTATTTCGACCGCCGCCCCAGCCCGGTGACCCGCCGCCCGGTCAGGCGCTCGGCGAAGTTCTCGGGCAGCGGCCAGCGCAGGTCAGGGCGGCGCTGGTCCACATGGGCGAGGGTCGCGCCGGCCAGCACCGGCTCGAGCCCCCGGCGGACGGTCTCGACTTCGGGAAGCTCGGGCATGGGCAAATCCTCGCGGCGGGGCGAAAAGCGCCATAGCATGATCCGCCCCCCCGCGCTATTAGACGGGGCCATGAGCGATGAAACCCCCACCCCGGAACAACTTGGCGAAACCCATTTCGGGTTCCGCACCGTCCCCGAGGCCGAGAAGGCCGGGATGGTGCATGGGGTGTTCTCGTCGGTGGCCTCGCGCTACGACCTGATGAACGACCTGATGTCGGGAGGCGTCCACCGGTTGTGGAAGGACGCCATGATCGACTGGCTGGCGCCGCGCCCGGGCATGCGGCTGCTGGATGTGGCCGGCGGCACCGGGGATATCTCGTTCCGGTTCCTGAAGCGCCTGAAGGGCGACGGCCATGCCACGGTCTGCGACATGACCCAGGCGATGCTGGACGAGGGCGCGCGCCGGGCCGCCGAGGACGGCATCGGGAATATCGACTGGGTCTGTGGCGACGCCATGCGGCTCCCCTTCGCCGACCGCAGCTTCGACGCCTATACCATCGCCTTCGGCATCCGCAACGTGACCCGGATCGGCGACGCGCTGGCGGAAGCCTACCGGGTGCTGAAGCCGGGCGGGCGCTTCCTGTGCCTGGAGTTCAGCCGCATTCCCAATTCGGGCCTGCAATGGGTCTATGACCGCTATTCCTTCAACGTGATCCCGAAGATGGGCAAGGCGGTGACTGGCGACCGGGACAGCTACCAGTACCTGGTCGAATCAATCCGCAAGTTTCCGGACCAGGAGGCCTTCGCCGCCATGATCCGCGATGCGGGCTTCGGCCAGGTGAAGTACCGCAACCTGACCATGGGCGTGGCGGCGCTGCATTCGGGGTGGCGGCTCTAGGATGTTCGGCGCCATCTCCCATCTGTGGCGGCTGATGCGCACTGGCGCCACCTTCG
>DATHZU010000271.1:0-4924 GCA_035458445.1 Thermohalobaculum sp.
GGAACCAGGTCCGGGCCTTTCTGGTCTCGGCCGAGGAGGGCTCGTTCACGGCCGCCAGCCGGGCGCTGGGTCTGACCCAGCCGACCGTCGGGCGCCAGGTCTCGGCGCTGGAGGAGCGCCTTGGCGTGACCTTGTTCGAACGCCTTGGCCGGTCGCTGGCGCTCACCCAGCCGGGGCTGGAGCTTCTGGAGCATGTGCGCGCCATGGGCGACGCCGCCAGCCGACTGTCGCTGACCGCCACCGGCCAGTCGCAGCGGATCGAGGGCCGGGTCAGCATCACCACCACCGATATCTTCGCGATCTACCTGCTGCCCGATGCGCTGCGGCGGGTTCGCGAGGCGGCGCCCGGGATCGAGATCGAGATCGTGGCCTCGAACGATGTGCGCGACCTGCGCCGCCGCGAGGCGGACATCGCAATTCGCCATGGGCGCCCGGATCAGCCCGACCTGATCGCGCGGCTGCTGCGCGAGACCACCGTGGGCCTTTATGCCTCGACCGGCTACCTCGACCGCCATGGCCGCCCCCAGGCGCCGGGCGACGTCTCCGACGCGGTCTTCATCGGCTTCGACCGTTCCGAGCGGCTGATGACCTACCTGAACGCCGGCGGCCTGGGGCTGACCCGGGACAGTTTCAAGCTCAGCTCGGAGAGCGGCGCGGTCGCCTGGGAGATGGTCCGTCAGGGCCTTGGGATCGGAGTGATGGCAAAGGCCATTGGCGACCGAACGCCCGGCGTCGAGCAAATCCTGCCCGGCCTGCCGCCGATGACCATCCCGATCTGGCTGGTCACCCACCGCGAACTGCGCACCAGCCGCCGCATCCGGCTGGTCTACGACCTTCTGGCCGAGGCGCTGCAATAGGGAATCAGGGCCGCGACAGCAGGGCCATTTCCATCCGGGGCCAGGGCGGTCCCGAGACCCAGGCGTGGAACAGGGCGGCGAATTCCGGCGCGCGGGCGGCGGCGGAGGTGCGCTGCCAGTGGGCCACCCGTGCCTTCCCGCGCTGCCCGGGATCGGGCCTGACATAGGCGCAGCCCAGGAAGGCACCCGCCGCATCGCGGATCGCCCAGGCGAAGGCGATCCGGTGGATGAATTCCGCCGCGTGGCGCTCCAGGTCCGCCCGGTCCTGCGCCCGCGTCAGCCCGCGCGGCCAGGGCACGCCGAAGATGCCCTCCAGCTCCGCCCGGCTCTCGTCGATCGCCGCCATGTCGTCGTCCAGATCGGCGGGGGTCAGCATGGTGAGGGTGAAGGCGCCGAGCCGGACCCGCCGCGGGATCTCGCGCCCGGCGTAGTCCGGGTGCGGCTCCGGACCGGGGCTCATCCTCCCGCGCCCTCGCGCTCATCCAGCCAGGCGCGGATGATCGCCCGGTGGCGATCGGCCCCGAAGCTGGCGAAATGCCCCGCATGGACCACCCGGACCGGCAGTTCCAGCAGCCGCTTCATCGAGGCGAGGTAGTCCACGGGGTCCGAATGGTAGAGGTCCTCGGCCAGCGGCCCGTCATATAGGATGTCGCCCGAGAACAGGATGCCGGTGGCGGCCTCCCACAGCGCGATCCCGCCGGGCGAGTGGCCCGGCGTGTGGATCACCTCGAAGTGCCGGTCGCCCAGGTCGATGACATCACCATCGGCGACGATCCGGGTGGCGGGCGCGCGCTTCACCGCATAGGTGCCGGCCTGGAAGGGCGCGGGCGGCAGGCGCTCGAAATTCTCCTCGCGCACATATTCGGCGAGCGTCGCCTCGCGGGTGGGTTCGGCCAGCAGCCCGGCCTCGCAGGCATGGGCCACCCGGTCGGGGAACTCGTGGTGGCTGCCGATATGGTCGTAATGGGTGTGGCTGGCCACCGCCGTCAGCGGCCGCTCGGTCACCAGCGGCACCCATTGGCGCAGACTGACCACCCCCATGCCCGTATCCACCAGCAGGTCGCGGTCGCGACCCCGCAGGTGCCAGATGTTGCAGCGGTAGTATTCGCGGATCCAGGGCTCGTCGATCAGTGTGACCCCGTCGCCCATCGTGCGGAGGCGGTACCAGTCCTCGGGTCGCGCGCGCTCCATCACGGGCCGGATCATGGGTCGGGGAACCGCGCGGGCGCCAGCGAGGACTGGAACCAGCAGACGAAGCTGCGGATCGAGAAGACCGGCAGCCCGGTCGCCCGGCGCACATCCGCCGCATAGGGCATCATGTTGGTGCATTCCAGCAGGATCGCCCCCAGCTCGGGATGCGCCGCCTGGAAGTCGCGCGCCGCGCCCACCAGATCGGCCCGGGCCGCGTCCACGTCCATGCGCGGCTCGTCGTCCAGGATGACCCGGCTGAACTCAGTGCCGCCCTCGGTGCCCCAGACCGGGATATCCGCCGCCACCCCGATCCGCGACAGGTGCTCGGGCACCAGCGATTCCTTCGAGATCGTCAGCACCCCCACCCGGCGCCCCGGCGGCAGCAGCGCCTGGATCATCGGCGCCTGCATCAGCGACGAGGTCGCCACCGGCACCCCCAGCGCCTCGGCCAGCTCGGCCTGCATCAGCGAGAGGAACCCGCAGGTGGTGGTGATGCCGTCGGCCCCGTCGCGCACCATCTCGCGCCCGGCCTCGACGAAGGCGTCGAGCAGCCCCTCGGCCCGCCGGCGCACCACCAGGTCCGGTGTGGCGCCGCGCGCGGTCTTGTACATCACCGGGAAGGGCCAGGTCAGCGCGTTGCCCATGTCGCCCGGGATGCGCGGGAACCGGGTCTCGAGCATCAGGATGCCGATGGTTGCGCCGTAGACCGTCTTTCCGCCGGTTGCGATCATGATCCCTGCCTCCCTGACCTTGACTGGACAGGAGTTTCGGCGGAGCGTTCGGCGGACGCAAGGGGGACCGGCATGACCGCAGGAACAAACCAACCAACCGGCGCCGAGGCCATGGTGCGGATGCTGGCCGCCCACGGGGTGCGCCACATCTTCGGGCTCTGCGGCGATACCTCGCTGCCGTTCTACGACGCGCTGGCGCGGCTCGACCACGGGATGACCCATATCCTGACCCGCGACGAGCGCCACGCGGCCTACATGGCCGACGCCTATGCCCGCGTCACCGGGCGGGTCGGAATCTGCGAGGGGCCATCGGGGGGCGGCGCCACCTATATCCTGCCGGGCATCGTCGAGGCGAACGAGAGCTCGGTGCCGGTGCTGGCGATCACCTCGGACGTGGCCACCACCTCGGCCGGGCGCTTTCCGCTGACGGAACTGGACCAGCAGGCCCTGTTCGCGCCGCTGACCAAGTGGAACGGCACGCTCCGCGACGCCGGCACCCTGCCGCGCATGGTGCGCCGCGCCTTCCGCGAGATGACCACCGGACGGCCGGGGGCGGCGCATCTGTGCCTGCCCTTCGACGTGCAGAAGGCCGCGGTGCCGGAGGAGGAGATCTGGGCGGATGCGCAATTCGGCACCTTCCCGGCGCTGCGCACCGACATGCAGGGCGAGGAAGACCACGCCACCCGGTTCGTCGCCTCGCTGCTGGAGAGCCGCAAACCGGTGATCGTCTGCGGCGGCGGCGTGGTGCTGTCGGGCGCCGAGGCGGCGTTGCAGCAACTCGCCGAGCGGCTCGACCTGCCCGTCGCCACCACGGTCAGCGGTCAGGGCGCCATCGCCGAGACGCATCCGAACGCCGTCGGCGTCGTCGGCTCGAATGGCGGGCGGCCGGGCACCCGCGCCGTGGTCGACGGCGCCGATTGCGTGGTCTTCATCGGCTGCCGGGCGGGATCGGTCACCACCGAGCGTTGGCGCAGCCCGGCCCCGGGCACCCGCATCCTGCATATCGACTCGGACCCCCGCGTGCTCTCGGCCTGCTACCGCACCGATGTCTGCCTGGCGGGGGATGCCCGGTCGGCGCTGACCCTGCTGAATCTGATCCTGGACGGGATGCCCGAGCCCAGGAGCTTCGCCGGCGCCGCGCGGGCGGCGGCGGCCCGGGCCGCCAAGGCGGCGGAGTTCGCGCCGCTGGCCGCCAGCGACGCCCGCCCGATCAAGCCCGAGCGGGTGATCGAGACGCTCAACCGGGTGCTGCCCGACGACGCGGTGGTCTGCGCCGATCCCGGCACGCCATGCCCGTATTTCTCGGCCTATTACACCATCCGCAAGCCGGGGCGGCATTTCATTACCAACCGCGCCCACGGGGCGCTGGGCTATGCGCTGGCGGCCTCGGTGGGCGCCCAGATCGGCCGCCCCAACGCCAAGGTGGTGGCGGCCATGGGCGACGGCAGCTTCGGCATGTGCGTCGGCGAGTTCGAGACCATCGTGCGGCTGGGCCTGCCGATCACCTCGGTGGTGTTCTCGAACAGCGTCTATGGCTGGATCAAGGCCGGCCAGAAATCCGGCTTCGGCGGGCGCTACTACTCGGTCGACTTCACCCGCACCGACCACGCGGCGGTGGCGGCGGCCTATGGGGTGAAAAGCTGGCGGGTCGAGGACCCGGCCGAGCTGGAGGGGGTGCTGAGGAAGGCCATCGCCCATGACGGCCCGACGCTGGTGGACATCATCGCCGAGCCCCTGCAGGACGCGGCGGCGCCGGTGAGCGAGTGGGTGGCGTGAAGCATGGCGGCGTATTTTCGGCGAAGGTCGGGACCACTGATGGAGCTGACCTTCTCGACGCTCGGTCTCTATGACCGAGTTTGACCCTGGCTGTGTGGAAACTCGAAAAATCCGCCGAATTTGTCACGCTCGGTTTCGCTTGGATCGAATTTCGTAGCTCAGCTCGATCAGAGAGCGCGAAATTTGGGTCGTTTTGCACGATTTCGAAGAGTGTGCTGAGTTTTCACACAGCCAAGACCCATTGTAGGCATCTCGAGCAGCTCTACACACCAGGTAAACAGCGGCTCGCTGTGGTTGGTCGGCCAACGGCGCCGATCGTCAGCGGTGAGATCGGCGCCGGAACAAAACGCGCCGCCCGCGCCGGTCAGG
>DATHZU010000272.1:0-2252 GCA_035458445.1 Thermohalobaculum sp.
AGCACCGAGAGGCCCGACGAGAACCGGGCCGAGCGTGCCGTCGGCAGCACATGGTTCGGCCCGCCCACATAGTCGCCGATGGCCTCCGGCGTGTGGGCGCCGAGGAAGATGGCGCCCGCATGGCGGATATGGGGGAGCAGCGCATCGGGGTCGGCGGTGCAGATCTCCAGATGTTCGGGGGCGACGCGATTGGACAGTTCCGCCGCTTGGCCCAGATCGCGGGCGACCACCACGGCGCCGAAATCGCGCCAGCTCGCGCCGGCGATCTCGGTCCGCTGCAGACGCTGCAGGAGGTTCTCCACCGCGCGGCTGACCTCGGCGACGAAACCGGGGTCGTCGGTGATCAGGATCGACTGCGCGCTGGCGTCGTGTTCGGCCTGGGCGAGAAGATCGGCCGCGATCCAGTCCGGATCGTTGTCCTTGTCGGCGATGACCAGGATTTCCGACGGCCCGGCGATCATGTCGATGCCGACCTGTCCGAACACCCTGCGCTTGGCCTCGGCCACATAGGCGTTGCCGGGGCCGGTGATCTTGTCGACGGGCCGGATCGGCCCGGCGCCATAGGCCATCGCGGCGATCGCCTGGGCGCCGCCGATGCGGTAGACCGTCTCGACCCCCGAGAGGCGCGCGGCCAGAAGCACCAGCGGGTTGACGGCGCCGTCCGGGGTAGGCGCGCAGATCACCAGCCGCGACACCCCCGCCACCTGCGCCGGGATCGCGTTCATCAGCACCGACGAGGGGTAGCTCGCGAGCCCGCCCGGCACATACAGCCCGGCCGCGTCCACGGGGGTCCAGCGCCAGCCGAGACGCACGCCGGCGGAGTCCTCCCATTCGGCATCTTCGGGCAGCTGCCGCTGGTGATAGGCACGGATGCGGCCCGCCGCCAGCTCCAGGGCCTGGCGCTCGGCCTGCGGCACCGAGGCGATCGCGGTGTCGATCTCGGCCGGCGAGAACGCCAATGTCGCCTCGCTCAACTCCAGCCGGTCGAAGCGCCGGGTGAGCTCGATCACCGCCTGCAGGCCCCGCGCCCTGACATCCGCGATGATTTCGCCGACCACGGCGCCGACATCGACGCTGGCCTCGCGCTTGGCGTCGAGCAGCGCGGCGAAGCGGGCCTCGAAGTCGGGCTGATCGTGGGTCAGTGTGACGGGCATGTCTCGGCTCCGGAGCAGCGGAAATCCGGCCCTCTTTACGCGTGCCGACATGGGCAGACAACCTGCGTCTTTTTTGCTAATTAGCCTGGCCTTCAGGGGTCGCATCCGCGCGACCCGATCAAATCGGCGAGGGGAACTCATGGATTGGGCCGCATACGCGATGAATATATTGGTGGCGATCGTCATTCTGGTCGCCGGGTTCTGGATCGCCGGCCGGGCGGGCAGAATCATCCGACACATCGGGATGCGCTACCCGCAACTGGACGTGACGCTGTTCAGCTTCCTCGGCTCGCTCGCCCGGTGGACGATCGTCGCGCTGACCATCATCGTGGTGCTGGGCCAGTTCGGGGTCGAGACCACCTCGCTGATCGCCCTGATCGGTGCCGCAGGCCTGGCGGTGGGCCTGGCCCTGCAAGGGACGTTGTCGAACCTGGCGGCGGGGGTGATGCTGCTGATCTTCCGGCCGTTCAAGGTGGGCGATTACGTCACCGCGGGGGGGCACTCCGGCACGGTCGAGGAAATCTCGCTGTTCACCAGCAGCCTCGTCAGCCCCGACAACGTGCTGACCATCGTGCCGAACGGGGACATCTGGGCGAGCGCGGTGACCAATTTCTCGGCCAAGGACACAAGGCGCCTCGACCTGGTCTTCGGCGTGTCCTACGGCTCGGACCTGAAGGCCGCCGAGGCGGCGCTGCGCAACGTGATCGCCGCGGACGACCGCATCCGCTCGACCCCCGCCGAGCCGTTTGTCGCGGTGACCAACCTGGGGGACAGTTCGGTCGATTTCACGATTCGGGTCTGGTGCGCGGCGGCGGATTACTGGGCGCTGAGGTTCGACATGCTGCGCCGGGTCAAGGAAACCTTCGACGAGCGCGGCATCGAGATTCCGTTCCCGACCACGACGATTATCCGGCAGTCCGCCGAGTAACCGCCGGTCTTCCCTTGCCGGCGGGTTCGGCCTATGACGCGGAGAACCCGCCGCCCTGCTGCCTGACCGGAGACTCCGTTCCATGACCGTGCCTGCCGCCCAGATCGATACCGTCCTGCGCGGGCTGGCCCTCGAGGCCGGCCGGGCGATCATGGAGGTGTATCGCAGGG
>DATHZU010000273.1:0-2358 GCA_035458445.1 Thermohalobaculum sp.
GGCGGGCAGGGTCTCGCCGTGGATGGCCTCCAGCACCGGGGCGGTGTGGGTGAAGTGCTTCGGGGTCTCTGACCATTGCACGGCCAGTTGCGCCAGCTTCTCCAGCCGCTCGACGGTGTCGCCATTGGTGCGCCATGGCTCGGTCACGCTGCCCGCCGCCCACAGGAACTTGTGGCGCGGGCCGTCATAGGCCGCTCCCATCTCGCAATCCAGCGGGTCGAAGGCTTCGGGATCGATGGCGCAGTCGCGCGCCAATGCCCGGATCAGCGAGGCGTTGCCGCCCTTGCCGTCGCCCCTCGGCACCCGGACCAGCGCGATGGCGAGGTCGCGTTCCAGGTCGCCCTGCGGCGAGGCGCCGTAGATATGCAGCCCGTCCCTGATCTGGCTTTCCTTCAGCTCGCAGAGATAGGTGTCGAGCTGGGTCAGGGCCTGGGTCTCGTCCATCTCCGGGGTGATCCCGGCGTCCTCGTCCAGATGGGTCGCGGCCACCAGCGAGCGGATTTCCTTGCGCAGGTGATCGAGGCGGCGCGGGTCGACGCCGCTGGCCTCGTAATACTCGTCGACCAGGGCTTCGAGGTCCTTGAGCGGTCCATAGGTCTCGGCCCGGGTGAGCGGCGGGGTCAGGTGGTCGAGGATCACGGCGGAGGTACGCCGCTTGGCCTGGGTTCCCTCGCCGGGGTCGTTGACGATGAAGGGGTAGAGGTGGGGCATGGGCCCGAGTACGGCCTCGGGAAAGCATTCCTGGCTCAGCGCCACGGATTTGCCAGGCAGCCATTCCAGATTGCCGTGCTTGCCGAAATGGATCACCGCATCGGCGCGGAACTCGCGGCGCAGCCAGGCGTAGAAGGCGAGGTAGTTGTGCGGCGGCACCAGGTCGGGGGCGTGGTAGGTCTCCTTCGGGTCCACATTGTAGCCGCGCGCCGGCTGGATGCCGACCACGACATTGCCGAAGGTCAGGATCGACAGGGCGAAGCGGCCGCAATCGACCTCGCCCGGGATGAAGAAGGGGTCGGCCTCGGGCGGGCCCCAGCGCTCCTCGATCCGGCGGCGGACCTCCCAGGGCAGTTCGCCGTAGAAGATCTGGTAGTCGGCGAGGCTTAGGGTCTCGCCGCCCTCGCGCCGCGCCCGGCCGGGTAGCCAGTTGGTGGGGCCGGCCTGGATGCGGGTCATCAGGTCGGCGGGGTCCTGCGGCGGGTTATGCAGGCGGTAGCCGGCCTCGCCGAGGGTAGCCAGCATATCCACCACGCTGGCCGGCGTGTCGAGGCCGACGCCGTTGGCCAGCCGCCCGTCCTTGTTGGGGTAGTTGGCCAGCACGATGGCGACGCGCTTCTCCGCCGGCGGTGTGCGCCCCAGCCTGGCCCAGGCGGCGGCGAGCCGCGCCGTGAAGGTCACCCGTGTGCCTTCGGCCCGGTAGGCGGCGATGCGGCACTGGGTGGCCTCGTCGAAATAGGCCTCGCCCTTGAAGCTGACGGCGCGGGCGAGGATGCGGCCGTCGACCTCGGGCAGGGCGACGTTCATGGCGATGTCGCGGGCCGAGAGGCCGCCGAGGCCCTTCGCCCAGGCCTCCTCGGTGCCGCCGGCGAAGATCGCCTGCAGCACCGGCACGCCGGGCAGGTCCAGCGGCGTGCCCGCATGGGCGGAGGCCTGCGGCGAGGACACGGCGAAGCTGGTGGCGTTTACGATGACGGCGGGCGGCGCCTCGGCAAATAGCGCCGCCAGCGTCGCCGCCGAGACCGGGTCCTTCAGCGACGCGGCGAAGATGGGCAGCGGCGCCAGCCCCTCGGCCAGGCAGGCGCGGACCAGCCGGTTGACCGGGTTCAGGCCCGCCCCCTGCACCAGCGCGCGGTAGAAGACGATGGGCACCACCTGGGCATCCGGGCCGGGCCAATGCGCCCGCGCCGTTTCCAGGTCTGCGATCCCGGCGCCGGGCCAATAGATGCCGGCGCGGAGCAGCGGGCGTGCGGGCGGTGCGCTTGCATCCTGCTGTTCATCGGTGCCACCGGTAAGTCGGCCCAGATCCCGTTATACGTGTGGTTACCGGATGCGATGGC
Source organism: Thermohalobaculum sp. (assembly GCA_035458445.1). GTDB lineage: Bacteria > Pseudomonadota > Alphaproteobacteria > Rhodobacterales > Rhodobacteraceae > Thermohalobaculum. The sequence continues at coordinate 2,052 of DATHZU010000273.1, forward strand.
GGGCCCGACACCGGTTAGTGCCCTCATCCACGCGGCCACCATGGTCACCGCGGGCGTATATATGGTTGCCCGGCTGTCCTATCTCTACATGTTGAGCCCGACCGCGATGGCGGTGGTCGCCGTGGTAGGTGCTGCTACGGCGCTCTTCGCAGCGACGATCGGCATCACACAAAAGGACATCAAGAAGGTCCTCGCCTATTCAACGATTAGCCAACTCGGCTACATGTTCGTAGCGGTTGGCGTGGGTGCGTTCAGCGCGGGCGTGTTTCACCTGGTGACGCACGCGTTTTTCAAGGCCTGCCTGTTT
>DATHZU010000274.1:0-11493 GCA_035458445.1 Thermohalobaculum sp.
CGCTGATCGAGCAGACGGTGCCAAAGGGCATCCGCCGCGCCACGGCGCTGGACTTCGGCGCGCCGCTGAGCGAGCGCGGCTCGCTGGACAAGCTGCGCGAGACCGCGGGCAGGAACAAGGTCCTGACCTCGCTGATCGGCCAGGGCTATCACGGCACCATCACGCCCCCGGCGATCCAGCGCAACATCCTGGAGAACCCGGCCTGGTACACCGCCTACACCCCCTACCAGCCCGAGATCAGCCAAGGGCGGCTGGAGGCGATCCTGAACTTCCAGACCCTGGTCTGCGACCTGACCGGGCTCGAGATCGCCAATGCCTCGCTGCTGGACGAGGCGACCGCCGCGGCCGAGGCCATGGCCATGTGCCAGCGGGTCTCGAAATCGAAGGCGAACGCCTTTTTCGTCGACAGGAATGCCCTGCCCCAGACCATCGCCGTGGTCCGCACCCGCGCCGAACCGCTGGGCTGGGAGGTGATCGTCGGCGACCCGTTCACCGACCTGGACCCCGCAGCGGTCTTCGGGGCCCTGTTCCAGTATCCGGGGCTGAACGGCGATCTGCATGACTTCACCGAGGTCATCGCCCGCCTGCACGAGGCGCAGGCGCTGGCGGTGATGGCCGCCGACCCGATGGCCATGGTGCTGTTGAAGCCGCCGGGCGAAATGGGCGCCGACATCGCAATCGGCTCGATGCAGCGTTTCGGCGTGCCCATGGGCTATGGCGGGCCCCATGCGGCCTATATGGCGACCAAGGACGCCCACAAGCGCTCGATGCCGGGCCGCCTGGTCGGCATCTCGATCGACGCCCACGGCAACAAGGCCTACCGGCTGGCGCTGCAAACCCGCGAGCAGCACATCCGCCGCGAGAAGGCGACCTCGAACATCTGCACGGCGCAGGTGCTGCTGGCGGTGATGGCCTCGATGTATGCGGTGTTCCACGGACCGCGCGGGCTGAAATCGATCGCCGAGCGCATCCACCGCAAGGCCGCCCGGCTGAGTGACTCGCTCGAGTCCATGGGCTTCGAGGTCTCGCCGAAGGAATGCTTCGACACCATCACCGTCGAGGTCGGCCCCTATCAGGGCCTGATCATGAAGAACGCGGTCGACAACGGCATCAACCTGCGCGCCGTCGGCGATCACAAGGTCGCCGTCACGGTCGACGAGCGCACCCGCCCCGGCACGCTCGAGCAGGTCTACCGCGCCTTCGGCGGCTATCACCTGAAATACAGGACCGAGTACCCGGAATACCGCCTGCCGAAGGCGCTGCTGCGCGAGTCGGAATTCCTGACCCATCCGGTCTTCCACATGAACCGGGCCGAGTCGGAGATGACCCGTTACATGCGCCGCCTGGCCGACCGCGACCTGGCGCTGGACCGCTCGATGATCCCGCTCGGGTCCTGCACCATGAAGCTCAATGCCACCGCCGAGATGCTGCCGATCAGCTGGCCGGAATTCGCCGAGCTTCACCCCTTCGTGCCCGACGACCAGGCACGGGGTTACCGCGAGCTGATCGACGACCTCGCGGCCAAGCTCTGCGACATCACCGGCTATGACGCGATCTCGATGCAGCCGAACTCGGGCGCCCAGGGCGAGTATGCCGGGCTCCTGACCATCCGCGCCTATCACCGGGCGCGGGGCGAAGCGCATCGGGATATCTGCCTGATCCCGTCTTCGGCCCATGGCACCAACCCGGCCTCGGCCCAGATGGTGGGGATGAAGGTGGTGGTCACCAAGACCAGCGAGAACGGCGACATCGATCTGGAGGACTTCCGTGCCAAGGCCGAACTGCACTCGGCCAATCTCGCCGCCTGCATGATCACCTATCCCTCGACCCACGGGGTGTTCGAGGAGACCGTGCGCGAGGTCTGCGACATCACCCACCAGCATGGCGGCCAGGTCTATATCGACGGAGCCAACATGAACGCCATGGTCGGGCTGGCCGAGCCCGGCAAGATCGGCGGCGATGTCAGCCACCTGAACCTGCACAAGACGTTCTGCATCCCGCATGGCGGCGGCGGGCCGGGGATGGGGCCGATCGGAGTGCGCGCGCATCTGGCGCCGTTCCTGCCGGGGCATCCGGCGCGCGACGACGGGCTGACCGAGGGGCCGGTCTCGGCGGCGCCTTTCGGCTCGGCCTCGATCCTGCCGATCTCGTGGAGCTACTGCCTGATGATGGGCGGGCCGGGGCTGACCCAGGCGACCAAGGTGGCGATCCTGAACGCCAACTACATCGCGGCCCGGCTGAAGGGCCATTACGATGTGCTCTACGCCGGGCCGGGCGGGCGCGTGGCGCATGAATGCATCCTCGATACGCGCCCGCTGGCGGCCAGCGCCGGGGTCACGGTCGACGACATCGCCAAGCGGCTGGTCGATTGCGGCTTCCACGCGCCGACCATGAGCTGGCCGGTCGCGGGCACGCTGATGGTCGAGCCGACCGAGTCCGAGACCAAGGCCGAGCTCGACCGGTTCTGCGACGCCATGATCGCCATCCGGGACGAGGTGCGCGCCATCGAGCGGGGAGACCTGACGGTCGAGGAAAGCCCGCTGCGCTTTGCCCCGCACACGGTCGAGGACCTGGTGGGCGAATGGAACCGGGTCTACACCCGCGAGCAGGCCTGCTTCCCGCCCGGCGCCTTCCGGGTCGACAAGTACTGGCCGCCGGTGAACCGGGTCGACAACGTCTATGGCGACCGCAACCTGGTCTGCATCTGCCCGCCGGTGGACTCCTATCAGGACGCCGCCGAGTGACATTGCGGGCGGGGCCGCCCCGCCCGCACCGAACCGCGAGGAACACCACCCATGACCAGCCCCTGCATCCTTTGCGTCGCGATCACCGGCTCGGTGCCGAGGAAGGAGAACAACCCGGCGGTGCCGATCACCATTGCCGAGCAGATCGAGTCCACCCACGAATCCTTCGAGACCGGCGCCTCGATCGCCCATTGTCACGTGCGGCTGGACGACGGCACGCCGACCTCGGACCCGGAACGTTTCGCCCGGCTGAAGGAGGGGCTCGAGAAGCACTGCCCCGGCATGATCATCCAGCTCTCCACCGGCGGGCGGTCGGGCAGCGGGCGCGAGCGCGGCGGCATGCTGCCGCTCAGGCCGGACATGGCGTCACTGTCTGTCGGCTCGAACAACTTCCCGACCCGGGTCTACGAGAACTCGCCGGAACTGGTCGACTGGCTGGCCTCCGAGATGCTGAAATACGACGTGAAGCCCGAGATCGAGGCCTTCGACCTCAGCCACATCTTCCAGGCGGTGAAGATGCAGCAGGACGGGCGGCTGAAAGGCCCTCTGCACATCCAGTTCGTCATGGGGGTGAAGAACGCCATGCCGGTGGACCGCGAGACCTTCGACTACTACGTCGCCACGGTGAAGCGCATCGCCCCGGACGCCACCTGGTGCGGGGCGGGCATCGCCCAGGGCCAGATCCTGCTGAACGAATGGTCGATCGCGGCCGGCGGCCACACCCGCACCGGGCTGGAAGACAACATGCGCATCTCCCGCGACACCCTGGCGCCGTCGAACGCGGCGCTGGTCAAGCGCGCGGCCGATCTCTGCGAGAAATACGAGCGCCCCGTCGCCACCTGGCAGCAGGCGCGGCAGATATTGGGGCTGCGGGCGGCCTAGAGTGTGCCGCCTTTGACCGGAAGTCGCCCACCTGAAACCGTCATCCTCCGCGAAGGCGGAGGATCTCGTGTCGCCGAGGAGATTCCCGCATTCGCGGGAATGACGGTGGCCGAGGCGCTGGCGCAGATCAAAGCCGGCAGGCTCTAACGCCGCCCATTCCACGGCTCATCCCTTTGAAAAGATAAGCCCTCGGGCGGAACGTGTTCCGCCCTGCGTTTCACGTGCCCGATCTGCCAGGTCACACCGGCGGCGAAGCGGCCTCCGCCAGGGCCTCGCGGGCTTGGTGCAGGGCCGCGAGATGGATCACCTGCTTCATCCGCTCGGCCTCGCCGATCAGGCGGTCGATCTCGGCGGCCAGCTCCGGCGAACGCTCGCCGCGTCCGGCGCGCGCCAGCGCGAAACCCCGCTGCGCGATGAACTCGAGCAGGCCGAGCCCCTCCTCTGGGAGAAAATCCAGAAGCGCCTGCGCGTGCCGCTCGGCTGCGGCGAAATCGCCCTCGCGCAGCCCCCATTCGATCCCGAAGCCGCGCACGAAGGGATGGTTATGCGTGACCGCGCCGGCCGCCAGCACCTCCTCGGCTTCCGCAATGGCCCGTTTGCCTTCGTCGGGGTCGTCAGTGGTCAGCAACACCAGCGCGAGCGCCGCCGGCCCGAGGAACTTGAAGTTGCCCTCGCGCGCGATCGCCACGGCGGTTCGGGCCTTCCGCGCGGCCTCGGCGCAGTGACCTTCGAGATGGTCGATATAGGCAACGTTGAACAGGTCCTCGGCCTCGAAACGACGTGTCCCCAGCTGGCGCGAAATCTCCAGCGAATCTTCGGAATGCCTGCGAGCTGCGGCGAGGTGACCCTGCATCTGGCAGCACAGGCTGGCGATTTCATGGGCTACGATCATGGCCCGCGGGTTGCCGACCTTCGACGCCGCGGCGACGGCCTCGTCGGCAACCTTGAGGGCGATGTCGCAATCGCCGCTCCAGTTGGCGGTGAAGCCGATCATCGGCAAGTTCGCCACCTCGATCCGCCCGAAACCGTGCGCGCGGCTGATCTCGACGCATTCGGTAAACCGTGCGCAGGCGCTTCGGAAGCGTCCCGCCAGATACTCGGCATCCGCCAGACCGCCCAGTGCCGCCGCCTCCAGTTCGGCGGACCCAGCCTTGCGGGCGAGTTCCAGTGCCATGCCGTGGGCACGCAGGCAGCCGTCGATATCGCCACCCGGGAAGGACAGATTGCCCCGGATGTAGTACGCCCGTGCAGCCTCGGCCGGCAGGTCCAACCTCTCGGCCAGATCCAGCGCCGCAGCGACATCGAGCAGCGCTCCCTCCACATCGTCCGTGACCCGTTTGACCGCGCTCAGCCCCAGCAGGGCCTGGCACCGGTCGGCTTCGCCCGGCGCCATCTCCAGCGCCTCGGAGAACGCCTCGCGGGCCTCGCCGACCGCGCCGCTGTGGAGCCGCGCTTCGCCGAGTTCGAGCGACAGCGCGACCCGGTCTTCCGGGGATTTCGCCGCCATCCGCCCCTTCTCCAGAAGCGCGAGTCCCTGGTCGAGGCGAAACTTCGCCAGCTCGGCGCGCGCCGCCTCCAGATAGGCGCGTGCCGCACCGGCGTCACCTGCCATCTGCAGATGCTCGGCCCAGAGCACGGCATCGGTGCCGGCGAAATACCCGGCCGCTCTGAGATGCAGCCGTTGCCGGGCCGCGGTCAGGATCGACCCGTACACCCCGTCGCGGATCAGCGCATGGGTAAACAGGAAATCCTCGCCATCGGGCCGCACAAGCTGGTGGCGAACCAGACCGGCGCAGTCGTATCCGGGGTCGTCCGCCACCTGCCGCAGCGCCCCCAGCCCGAAGCGCTGCCCCAGCACCGAAGCCGCCTGCAGCGCCCGCCGGTCGCCCGGCGCCAGCCGGTCCATGCGCGCCAGCACCAGGCTCTGGATCGAGCCCGGGACCAGCGCCTCGGCGCTCTCGGCCACGTTTTGCAGCAGCTGCTCGAGGAACAGCGGATTGCCCGCGGCGCGCTCGAGGCACTCGGCCAGACGGCCCTCGCTGGCCCGCGCGAAGCCGGTCGCCATCTCGCGCGCCTCGCCGGCCCGCAGCGGGCCGAGACTGATGATGCTGACCGGGTGATCGAGGCTGACACTTCGCCACGCGCCTTCCAGCGGATCGCCCTCGGGCCGGGTCGTCGCCATCAGCGCCACCGGGTTCTCGCTGGCCGCGGCCATGATTGCCGCCAGGCTCTGCAGGGTCGGCGCGTCGGCCCAGTGCAGGTCCTCGACCAGGATCAGCTGCGGCGCCGAACGGCTGGCCCAGGCGACCAGGCCGACCACCAGCGCGCGCCGGCCGTTGCGGCGCGCCGCCTCGTCCATCGCGTCATAGAGCGCCCTCAGCTCCAGCGGCTGCGGCAGGTCCAGAAGGTCGTTGACGAAGACCCGCTGGGCTTCGGCGAAGGCGCCGGCCGCGAGTGCCGCGTCAGCCGCCCGGGCACGGTCTGCCTTGGAGCTGGACGGCGGCAGCGCCAGCAGGCTCCGGACCATCGCCGGGATCGCCCGCTGGCCCTTGCGGGTCCCGAAATCCAGCACCAGGCTGCGGTGAACGGCGAAGCCCGCTTCGCGGGCCGCGCGGGCGACCTCCTCGGTCAGCCGGGTCTTGCCGATCCCGGCCGGACCGCGCAGCAGGACGGTCTGGCCCGCACCGGTTGCCGCCACCTGGTCCAGGATCGCCTGGCACTGGCCGAGCTCGGAGCGGCGCCCGACGAAGGGCGTGGTCCGGCGCGCGGCGCCTGTCTGGGCCGGGCCGTCGATGCGGTAGACCGAGACCGGCCGCGCGATTCCCTTCAGCATCTGCGCCCCCAGCGCAGTGGTCTCGAAGAGTCCCGCGACCTGATGCTGAACGGCCTCGGAGACCAGTGTCTGGCCGTTCTCCGCCAGACCCTGCAGCCGGGCGGCCAGGTTCACCGAATCGCCGGTGACGGTGTATTCGCGGTGGGCCTCGCTGCCGGTGCCGCTGGCCACGACCTGACCGCTGGCGATACCGATATGCAGCGCCAGCGGCCCCTCTGGCGTTTCGATTGCCCGCGCCGCCTGGTGAATCGCCAGCGCGGCGCGAACGGCGCGCTCGGGATCGTTGTCGTGGGCGAAGGGGGCGCCGAAGACCGCCATCACGTTGTCGCCGATATGCTTGTCGACCGAGCCGCCGAATTCCTCGACCAGCCGGTCCGCGGCATCGAAGAAGCGGTTCAGCACCTCGTGCACCGCCTCGGCGCCCAGCCGCTCGGAAAGCGCTGTGAACCCGGCGATATCGGCGAACAACACCGTCACCTGGCGACGCTCGCCGTCGCCCGCCGCCGGCATCGGGGGCGCAGCGGCATCGGCGATGGCCGCCATTAGCCGCTTGCGGTCGCCCAGGGCCACGATCCCGAGGTCGCGCAGGTCCTGCTCGGTGAGCTGGGGCAGCACGTCGGCACCGATCCGGTTCTCGGCGAAGACCGGGGCGTATTCCCCCAGACCCAGCGATTCGAGCCACGCGGCGATGTCCATTCCCGGCTGCTCCCCTGGCAGTGCCGAGCGAGACTAGCACGGTAGGCGGGCACCGTGCAGGTGAATAAGCCTCGTGGACACCGGCATCGCCGGTCCCGCGCCCCCTCACCCCGCGCCGAAGAACAGCGCCTCCATGCGCCGGGCGCCGTCGGCCAGTGTCGGCACATGGGCGCGGCCCGCCTCCAGGCTGATCCGCTGCATCGGGGCGTGGAAGGCCAGCGCGGCGACGAACCGGCCGCCGGGGTCGCGCACCGGCACCGCGAAGGCGATCATTCCGGCCATGAACTCCTCGTCGTCCCACGAATGCCCCGCCGCACGCACCGCCTCCAGCCGCCGGCGCAACTCGGCCGGGGTGGTGGCGGCGTTGGGGCCCTCGGCGGTCAGGTCCATGCTTTCCAGCACCGTATCCAGTTCGGCCTGGGGCAGGGTCGACAGGAACATCTTGCCGCTGGCGGTGCAGTGGAACGGCACCTCGGTGCCGACCGGAAGCTGGTAGCGCAGCGGCCACAGCGTATCGACGCGGTCCAGATAGACCATCCCCGCCACTCCCGGCGCCACCAGGTTGCAGGTCTCGCCGATCTTCCCCGCCACCGACTTCAGCACCAGGTGGCGGGCCAGGTCCAGCCGTGCCGCCACCTGCAGCCCGGCCGCCATGGCGCGGGCGCGCGGGGCCGGGCGCAGGCGGCCGTCATGGGGCTCGCGGGCCAGGAAGCCCTCGCCCTCCAGCGTGGTGCACAGCCGGTGGATGGTCGCCTTCGGCAGCCCGATCTCGGCGCCGAGCTCGGCCGCCGACATGGCGCGCCCGGCCCGCGCAAGCGTCTCGAGGATCAGGAGCGCGCGCAGATTGGTGGGGATGCGTTCGGATTCGTCGTCCATGCCGCCGATGCTATACCCGGCGCCGGGCTTCGCAAAGCAATGCTTTCAATTTTTTGAGACCTGTGGTCTTATTTTTTCAACAAGTGCCGATTCGCAAACCGGGGCCTACCCGGGATCGGCACAGCGCCGGGGGAATGCGCCTTTGGAATTCGATTACGTGGTCATCGGCGCCGGATCCGCCGGTTGCGCCGTCGCGGCGCGGCTGTCCGAGGATACGTCGGTCACCGTCGCGCTTGTCGAGGCGGGCGGGCGCGACTGGAATCCGTGGATCCATATCCCCGTCGGCTACTTCAAGACCATGCACAACCCGTCGGTCGACTGGTGCTACCGCACCCTGCCCGAGCCGGGGATGAACGGGCGGCGGATCGAATGGCCGCGCGGCAAGGTGCTGGGCGGGTCCAGCGCGCTGAACGGCCTGCTGTACATCCGCGGCCAGCGGCAGGATTACGACCACTGGCGCCAGCTGGGCAATGCGGGCTGGGGCTGGGACGACGTTCTGCCCTTCTTCCGGATGTCCGAGGCGCAGGAGCGCGGCGCCGACGATCTGCACGGCGCCGGCGGCCCGCTGGCGGTCTCGGACATGCGTGCCCATCGCAGCCTCTGCGACAAGTTCATCGCCGCCGCGGCCGCGGCGGGCATCCCCCGGAACGACGATTTCAACGGGCCGGAGCAGGAGGGGGTGGGCTATTTCCAGCTGACCATGCGCAAGGGGTTCCGCTGCTCGTCGGCCACCGCCTTCCTGCGCGGCGCCCGGCGCAGGCCGAACCTGAAGATCGTCACCCATGCCCTGACCCGGCGCCTGATCCTGCAGGGCCGGCGCGCCGCCGGCGTCGAGATCGAGCGCGACGGCCTGGTCGAGACCATCGCCGCACGGCGCGAGATCGTGCTTTGCGCCGGAGCCATCGGCTCGCCGCAGATCCTGCAACTGTCGGGCATCGGCCCGGGCGAGTTGCTGCAGAAACATGGCATCGCCGTTGCCGCCGGGCTTGCCGGGGTGGGTGAAAACCTGCAGGACCACTTGCAGGCCCGTTCGGTCTACGAAGTGAGCGAGCCGACGCTGAACGACGAGGTGAACCGCTTGACCGGACGCATTCGCATCGGGCTCGACTTCATCCTGAACCGGCGCGGGCCGATGACCATGGGGGCGAGCCAGGTGGGCGCCTTCACCCGCACCCGGCCGGAAGCCGCCACCCCGGACATCCAGTTCCACATCCAGCCGCTGAGCTCCGAGACCCCGGGCCACGGGCTGGACCCGTTCTCGGCCTTCACATCGTCGGTCTGCCAGCTGCGTCCCGAGAGCCGCGGCCATGTGCGGATCGTCTCGGCCGATCCGCGGGCGCATCCGGATATTCTGGCGAACTACCTGGACACCGAGACCGACCGCAGGACCATGATCGATGGGGTGCGCATCAGCCGCCGCATCGCCGCCGCCGAGCCGCTGGCCGGCATCGTGACGCGCGAGCGCGAGCCGGGTACGCGGCGGCAGAGCGACGACGATATCCTGGGCTGGATTCGCGACCGGGCCACAACCATCTATCATCCCGCCGGCACCTGCCGGATGGGAGAGGACAGCATGTCAGTGGTTGACGAGAGGCTCCGCGTCCGCGGGGTCGTGGGGCTGCGCGTCGCGGATGCCTCGATCATGCCGACCATCGTGTCCGGCAACACCAATGCGCCGGCGATCATGATCGGCGAGAAAGCTGCGGCGATGATCCACGCGGATGCGCGTTCGAGGGTAGCGGCATGATGGAATGGAGCGCCGAGATGTGGGCCGATCTGGCCGCGATCATCTGGCTGGACATCGTCCTGTCGGGCGACAACGCCCTGGTGATCGGCATGGCGGCGGCCTCGCTGGCACTGCATCTGCAGCGCCGGGCGATCCTGTTCGGGATGATGATGGCGGTGGTGATCCGCATCGCGGCCGCCCTGACGGCGACCTATCTCTACGAGATTCCCTGGATCCGCTTCGTCGGCGCGCTGGCGCTGTTCTGGGTCGCCTGGAAGCTGTGGATCGAGCTGCGCAATGTCTCGATCCTGCACGCCGAGGCGGCGGAGGCGGTGGCAGGCTCGGGCGCATCGACAGACCGGCGCTCGGTGGTGAAGGCGCTGGCGACCATCACCATTGCCGATGTCTCGATGTCGATCGACAACGTGCTGGCGGTGGCGGCGATCGCTCAGGACCACCGCGGGCTGTTGATCTTCGGGCTGGCGCTGTCGATCATGCTGATGGCGTTCTGCGCCACCGTCGTCTGCCGGTTCCTGACCCGCTATCCGTGGATCAGTTACGTGGGCGTGGCGCTGCTGGTCTATGTCGCGGCCGACATGCTGCACTCCAGCTGGGCCGACATGGCCGTGTTCGTTGGCATTGGGTGAGGGACGAAAACAGACGGCGGACCCGGCCGCGAGAGAACGAGTGAACGGGCAAAGAAAGCGGACAGGAGAGCCGCGAACAGACGCTCCGCCACGGCGGATAGGAAACTGCAACCGAAAAGGGAGGACGACCATGAAGCTTTTCAAGACAATGGCACTGGGTGCCGCGGCAGCGGCCCTGATGGCCGGAACGGCCTTCGCCGAGGTGAAGATCCGCGTACAGTCGGTGATCCCGGCCAAGGCCGACGAGGTCCACATGCTCGAGGACTTCGCCGCCGACGTGGCAGCGCTGACCAATAACGAGGTGATCATCGAGGTGCTGCCGGCCGGCGCGGTGGTCGGTGTCGCCGAGACGCTGGACGCGGTCGACAGCGGCCTGATCGAGGGCGGCTTCGCCTGGACCCACTACTGGTCCGGCAAGCACCCGGCGGCGATGCTGTTCGGCTCGCCGGTGGCGGGCGCCGGTGTCGGCATCGACAACATCGCGTTCCTGAGCTGGTTCCAGTACGGCGGCGGCAAGGAGCTCTACGACAAGCTCTGGTCCGAAATGGGCGTCAATGTGAAGGGCTTCATGCTGCAGCCTGTCGGCCCCGAGGCGCTCGGCTGGTTCAAGGAGCCGATCAACTCGATGGACGACTTCCGCAAGTACCGCTTCCGCACGCCTCCGGGAATTCCGGGCCAGACCTATAAGGACATCGGCGTGGCGTCCGTGGCGATGGGCGGCGGCGACATCCTGCCGGCGCTTGAGAAGGGCACCATCGACGCAGCCGAATGGTGCTGCCCGAAGCCTGACTCGGTCTTCGGCTTCCAGAAGGTGCTGAAGCACTACTACCTGCAAGGCCTGCACCAGGTCGTGGTCAACGCCGACATCTACATCAACGGCGATGTCTACAATGCGCTGACTGACCACCAGAAGAAGGCCCTCGAGGTCGCGGCCAACGCCTCGCTGTCGAAGGCGATGTCGTATCGCATCTATGAGAACGGCAAGGCGCTGAAGGACCTGGTCGACAACTGGGGCGTCCAGCTTCATGACACCCCGGCCGACTACTTCCCGGCCTATATGAACGCCGCCCGCGCCAGCCTCGAGAAGAA
>DATHZU010000275.1:0-5397 GCA_035458445.1 Thermohalobaculum sp.
GGAACGTGACGATTCCGTGCGGATCATGACCAGCCGCGCGTCGTCGCGGGCCAACGCCATCAGGGCCGCGTCGGCATCGAGCGTCGCAATCCGGAAGTTCGGGAGGCCGGATTGCGCGGTGCCCAGCAGGTCGCCGGCGCCGCGGATCTTCAGGTCCTCCTCGGCGATCCGGAAGCCGTCCTCGGTCTCGCGCATGATCCCGAGCCGGGCGCGGGCGGTCTCGCCGAGGGGCGGGGAATACATCAGCAGGCAGAACGACTGCCCTGCCCCGCGCCCGACCCGCCCGCGCAGCTGGTGCAGCTGCGCCAGCCCGAAATGCTCGGCCTGCTCGATGACCATGATCGTCGCCTCCGGCACGTCGACGCCGACCTCGATCACCGTGGTCGCCACCAGCACGCGCTTCTCGCCGGACTGGAACGCAGCCATGGCGGCGTCCTTGTCGTCGGGCGCCATCTGGCCGTGCACCAGTGCCACATGCTCGGGCCCCAGTGCGGCGGCCAGCGCGCGGTGGCGTTCCTCGGCGGCAACCAGCGGCACCAGCTCGCTTTCCTCGACCAGGGGGCAGACCCAGTAGGCGCGCTGGCCCGTGGCGATGGCGGCGCGGAGCCGCGCGACGACCTCGTCGTAACGCTCCATCGAAACCAGGCGGGTGTCGACCGGCTGGCGGCCGGGCGGCTTTTCGTCCAGCAGCGAAATGTCGAGGTCGCCATAGCCGGCCAGCGCCAGGGTGCGCGGGATCGGCGTGGCAGTCATCACCAGCACGTCGGCGCCGCGCGGCGCCTTGCGGGTCAGCTCCATCCGCTGGCGCACGCCGAAGCGGTGCTGCTCGTCCACCACCACCAGGCGCAGGTCGTGGAACTCGACACCCTCCTGGAACAGCGCATGGGTGCCGATGACCACCTGCGCGCTGCCGCCGGCGATGGCGGCCAGCTTGTCGGCCCGCGCCGCGCCCTTGTCGCGGCCGGTCAGCAGCACCATGCCGACGCCGATATCGTCGCAGATGCGGGCGATGTTGGCGCCATGCTGGCGGGCGAGGATCTCGGTCGGCGCCATCAGTGCGCCCTGCCCGCCCGCCTCGGCGGCGATCAGCATGGCCATCAGCGCGACCCAGGTCTTGCCCGCGCCCACATCGCCCTGCAGCAGGCGCATCATCCGCTCGGGCGCGGCCATGTCGGCGGCGATCTCGGCGATCGTACGGCTTTGGGCGCCGGTGGGGGTGTAGCCGAAGGCGGCCGTTGCCTTGGCGCGAAGGGCGCCGTCACCGGTGCTGACCTGCCCCTTGCCGCGCCGCATCCGGGTGCGGGCGATCTGCAGCGCCAACTGGTGCGACAGCAATTCGTCATAGGCCAGGCGCTGGCGCGGCGGCGCGCCGTAGCTGAGCGATTCCAGTGACTTGGGGTGGTGTACGGCCTGCAGCGCCTCGGCCCAGCCGGGCCAGCCGCGCTGGGCCTTGATCGCCGGATCGAGCCATTCCGGCAGGTCCGGCGCCTTCGGCAGCGCCCCCGCCATGGCCCGGCCGATGGCGCGCTGGGTCAGCCCTTGGGTCAAGGGATAGACCGGCTCGAAGGGCAGCAGCGTGCCGGCCTCGTCCTCGCTCAGGATCAGGTCGGGATGCGCCATCTGCAGGCGGCCATCGAAGAACTCGGCCTTGCCCGAGACGATGCGGCGGCCCCCGGGCGGCAGAGTGCGGGCCAGCCACTCGGCCTTGGCATGGAAGAACACCAGCTCGAAATAGATGCCGCCGCCTTGCACATGCACCCGGTACGGGCGGCCACGGGCGCGCGGGGCGTAATGCTCGCCGACGGTGACGGCGACGGTCACCACCTGCCCCGGATCGACGCCGACCAGGCTGTCGCGCAGCCGCCGGTCGACCACGCCGTGGGGCAGCAGGAACAGCAGGTCGATCAGCCGGGTGACGCCCAGCTTCGCGTAGAGCTGCGCGGTCTTCGGCCCCACGCCCGGCAGCCCGGCGAGTTCGGCAAAGAGCGGGAACAGGATCTCCGGGCGTGACATGGGCGGAGGATGCGCTGGAAGCCGGCCGGGTTCAACCGCCGATCAACGCCAGCCAGCCGTCCTCGTCGAGGGTCTCGATCCCCAGTTCCGCGGCCTTCTTCAGCTTCGAGCCCGCCCCCGGGCCGGCCACCACCAGGTCGGTCCTGGCCGAGACCGAGCCGGCGACCTTGGCGCCGAGGGATTCGGCCCTGGCCTTGGCCTCGGCGCGGCTCATCTTCTCGAGCGTCCCGGTGAAGACGACGGTCTTGCCGGCAACCGGGCTGCCCGCGGTCTGCGGGGCCTCGGCGTCGATAGGTGTGACATGGGCCAGCAAGCGGTCCAGTGCCGCGCGGTTGTGCGCGTCGTCGAAGAAAGCGATCACCGCGTTGGCCAGCACCGCACCCACCCCGTCGATATTGTCGATCTGGGCGTGGATCTCCGGGTCGTCCGCCGCCTTGGTCATGGCATCGGCGAAGGCGTCCCAGGTGAGGTAGTGGCGCGCGAACATCCGCGCCGTGGTCTCGCCCACATGGCGGATGCCGAGGGCGAAGATGAAGCGGGCGAGGTCGACCCGGCGGCGCTCGGCGATCGCGGCGAAGAGGTTGTCGAGCGATTTCCGGTTCGTCACCCGGCCCTTGTCGTCGCGCCGTTCCAGCCGGTCCCGTTTTTCATGCAAGGTGAAGATGTCGGCGGGTTCGGCGATCAGGCCCTCGTTATGGAAGGCCTCGACTTGCTTGGTGCCGAGTCCGTCGATGTCCATGGCGGCGCGCGAAACGAAATGTTTCAGCCGTTCAACGGCTTGCGCCGGGCAGGTCAGGCCGCCCGTGCAGCGGCGCACGGCCTCGCCTTCCTCGCGGACGGCCGGGCTGCCGCAGATGGGGCAGTGGTCCGGGAACACATAGCGTATCGCGTCGGCGGGGCGTCGCGCCAGGTCCACGTCCAGCACTTTCGGGATCACGTCGCCGGCACGGTAGATGGTGACGGTGTCGCCGATGCGCAGGTCCCTGCCCTCCCGGATCGGTTCTCCCTTGGCACCCAAGCCCGCGATGTAGTCCTCGTTGTGCAGCGTGGCGTTCGAGACCACCACGCCGCCGACGGTCACCGGGCGGAGGCGCGCCACCGGCGACAGCGCCCCGGTGCGGCCGACCTGGATGTCGATGCCCTCGAGCACGGTGAAGGCCTTCTCGGCGGGGAATTTATGAGCGATGGCCCAGCGCGGGGCGCGGGAGACGAAGCCGAGGCGCTCCTGCCAGTCGAGCCGGTCGACCTTGTAGACCACGCCGTCGATGTCGTAGCCCAGGCTGGCGCGGTCTTCCTCGATGAGGTGGTAGTGGGCCAGCATCTCCTGCAAGGTCGCGCAGCGGCGCATGAGCGGATTAGTTGCAAATCCCCATTTTTTCAAATTTTCAATAACTTCCAACTGTTTCTTGAAGTTGAAATCCGACGCCTCGCCCCAGGCATAGGCGAAGAAGCGCAGCGGGCGCGAGGCGGTGATGGAGGAGTCCAACTGCCGCAGCGAACCGGCGGCGGCGTTGCGGGGGTTGGCGAAGACCTTTGCTCCCTTCTCGTCCTGCGCGGCGTTCAGCGCAGCGAAATCGGCGTGGCGCATGTAGACCTCGCCACGGACCTCGAAGACCTCCGGCACATCTGGGGGAAGCGCATCGGGAATATCACCGATGGTCCGGGCATTCGCGGTGACGTTCTCGCCCTCGGTTCCGTCGCCGCGGGTGGCGGCCTCGACCAGTTTTCCGTTTTCGTAGCGGAGCGAAAGAGAGAGGCCGTCTATCTTCGGTTCTGACGTAAATTCGATGGTTTCTGACGATAAGTTAAGAAACCTTCGGACTCGTTCCACGAAATCCGCCACGTCCTCCTCGGTGAAGGCGTTGCCCAGAGACAGCATCGGCACCCGGTGGCGGACCTTGGCGAAGGTCTCGGACGGCGCGGCGCCGACGGTGCGGGTGGGGCTGTCCGGGCGGGCGAAGTCGGGGAAGGCTTCTTCCAGCGCGATCAACTCGCGCTTGAGGCGGTCGTATTCGGCGTCCGAGACCTTCGGAGCGTCCTCGGTGAAATAGGCGCGATCGTGGGCGGCGATCTCGGCGGAGAGGCGCGCAATCTCGGCCTCGGCCTGCTCGCGGCTGAGCCCCCCGGCCATGGGCTTTCAGGCCTCTTCTTCCAGCGCCTCGGCGCGGCTGAGACCCGAGACTTCCTGCGCCAGGGCCGCGCTCATGAAGGCGTCGAGGTCGCCGTCCAGCACGCCCTGGGTGTCGGATGTCTCGACCCCGGTGCGCAGGTCCTTCACCATCTGGTAGGGCTGCAGAACATAGGAACGGATCTGGTGGCCCCAGCCGATATCGGACTTGTTATCGTGAGCGTCCTGAATGGCTTGCGTGCGTTTCTTCAACTCGATTTCATACAACCGTGCCCGCAGGGCCGCCCAGGCGTTGGCGCGGTTCTGGTGTTGCGACTTCTCGGACGAGGTCACCACGATGTTGGTCGGCAAATGGGTGATCCGAACCGCCGAGTCGGTCTTGTTCACATGCTGTCCGCCGGCGCCGGAGGAGCGGTAGGTGTCGATCCGCACATCCTTGTCGGGGATGTCGATCTCGATGGTCTCGTCGATCACCGGGTAGACCCAGACCGACGAGAACGAGGTGTGCCGCCGCGCCGCGCTGTCATAGGGCGAGATGCGCACCAGACGGTGGACGCCGGATTCGGATTTCAGCCAGCCATAGGCGTTCTCGCCCTTGATCTGGTAGGTGACCGACTTGATGCCCGCCTCCTCGCCCGGGGTTTCCGACATGAGCTCGACCTTGTAGCCGTGGGCCTCGGCCCAGCGGACATACATGCGCGCCAGCATCGCGGCCCAGTCGCAGCTCTCGGTGCCCCCTGCCCCGGCATGGACTTCCAGGAAGGTGTCGTTGCCGTCGGCCTCGCCCGAGAGCAGCGCCTCGATTTCCTTGGCGGCCGCGACATTGCGCAGCTTTTCCAGCGCCGCCTCGGCCTCGGCGACGATCTCGGTGTCGCCCTCCATCTCGCCAAGCTCGATCAGTTCGACATTGTCGCGCAGTCCGGTTTCCAGCGCCTTGTAGCCGTCGATGGCGTCGGACAGTTTCTGGCGCTCGCGCATGATCTTCTGGGCGTGTGCCGGGTCGTTCCAGAGGTTCGGATCCTCGGCGCGGGCGTTCAGCTCCTCCAGCCGGTATTCGGCCGTCTCCCAGCCCAGCCGCTGGCGCAACAGCTCCAGCGACTTCCCGATCTCTTCGACCACGGCTTGGGTTTCGGCCTTCATCTCTCGATTCCCCGGGGCAAGCGGCGTCCTCGCGCCTAGATAGCGGCGGATTGCGGGTGGGTAAAGCGGCTGCCCAGGAGGGCTGCTGATTTGGCGCTACTTCGGGTCCACGTCCA
>DATHZU010000276.1:0-5406 GCA_035458445.1 Thermohalobaculum sp.
GGCTGGCTGACGGTGATCCACCGCGCCGAGCGGGTGCCGGAGCTCTTGCGCCTGCTCGACGGCCAGGCGCGCGCGATCAGACTTCTGCCGCTGGTGCCGCGCGCCGGGCGGGATGCCGGGCGGGTGATCCTGCAAGCCCGCAAAGGGACGAAGGCGCCGTTCCGGCTGCTGTCGCCCCTGGTGATCCATGCGGGCGCCGTGCATCTTCGCGACGCGGATGATTTTGCGCCGCCGGCGGCAGACGTTTTGCGCGGCGGCGCTGCGCTGGACCTTGGAGGAGACGACCGATGAAGCCGATCCCGAATTCCATCGCCGCCATGGCCGGCGAACTGGCCGAGTGGCGGCAGGATTTCCACCGCCACCCGGAGCTTGGCTATGACGAGCACCGGACCGCCGCCAAGGTCGCCGAGCGGCTGGGCGAGTTCGGCCTCGATGCGGTCGAGACCGGCGTCGGGCGCACCGGCGTCGTCGGCGTGCTGCACGGACGCGGCGGTCCCGGCGGCCCGGCGATCCTGCTGCGCGCCGACATGGATGCGCTGCCGATCGACGAGATCACCGGGGCCGAGCATGCCTCGGTGAACCCGGGCGTCATGCATGCCTGCGGCCATGACGGCCACACCACCATGCTGCTGGGCGCCGCCAAGCATCTCGCCGGGACCCGGAACTTCGACGGCACGGTGATCTTCTGCTTCCAGCCCGCCGAGGAGGGCGGCGCCGGGGCCAAGGCGATGCTGGACGACGGATTGCTCGATCGCTACCGCCCCCGCGCCGTCTACGGGATGCACAACTGGCCGGGGATGGCGGTGGGCGAGTTCGCCGTCAAGGACGGCCCGGTGCTGGCGGCCACCGGCAAGTTCACCGTCACAGTAACCGGCAGCGGCGGCCATGCCGCCCGGCCGCAGGCCACGCGCGATCCCATTGTCGCCACCGCGCATCTGGTCACCGCGCTGCAGACCATCGTCAGCCGGGTGGTCGATCCGCTGCAGCCCGCCGTCCTGTCGGTCACGGCCTTCAATGCGGGGTCCACCTTCAACGTCATTCCCGATCAGGCGGTGCTGATGGGGACCATCCGAACCTTCGACGAGGGGGTCTCGGCGCTGATCATCGCCGAAATGGACCGCATCTGCGCCCAAACCGCCGCCGCCTTCGGCGTCTCGGTCGAGATCGACCGCGGCGATGTCGCCTACCCCCCGACGGTGAACGATCCGGCCGAGGCGGACTTCACCGAATCGGTGATGCGCGAGGTCGCCGGGGACGCCAATGTGACCCGCGGCCATCCGCCCACCATGGCCGGCGAGGACTTCGCCTATTTCGCGCGCGAGGCGCCGGGCGCCTTCGTGCTGATCGGCAACGGCGATTCGGCGCCGCTGCACAATGCCCGGTACGATTTCAACGACGCGGCGGCGCCGCTGGGCACGGCCTACTGGGTGCGCCTGGTCGAGAAGGCGCTGCCCGCGCGGGGGTGAGTCGCGGGGCGGGCGAGCGGCGTCGGGCGGTGCGCAGCCGACGGAAGCCCTTGGTTATCAGGGACTAGCTCCCGATCGGCGGCAGATGCGAAACTCTCCCGTGACTTTCTTGTGAAACACTGCTGTAATTCCCACATGAATACCGATCAGAAGGAGGTCTGCCCATGAGCGTGTCGTCTCATCTCAGCCAGTTGCGCCAGAAGCACGAGGCTCTCTCGAAAAAGATCGAAGACGAGCAACAGCGACCCGGCAGCGACGATCTCCAGATCACGGCGATGAAACGGCAGAAACTGCTCCTGAAGGAAGAGATCACCAAGCTCTCTGCCGATTAGGGATCGATAGGGCCGGGCGACCGGCCCTTTTCCTTTTCAGGACCATTTCCCGTTCAGGGAACGGACGCCGCTCAGGCGGCGTTGCGGGCGGCGCTGACCGCGCGCAGGAAGCCGACGCACCAGCGGGCGAAATCCTGCTGGTGGACCAGTCGGCCGAGACCGTCGCGTGCCGGACCGGCGCGGTCATGCGGGATCGCGACACCTGCCCTCAGGTCGATCAGGTCGCGGGTATAGTCCTCGCCAAACTCCGGATGCGGCTGGATCGAGATCGCGTCCGGCGCCTCGGGGTCGCCATAGGCCAGCATGGCGAACTCGCAGAACGGGCTCGATGCCAGAACCGTCGCGTCGTCCGGCAGTTCGACCACCTGATCCTGATGGAAGGCGTGCACGGAAATCGTGTCCGGCGCCCCGGCCATCCAGCCCGGGCGGCAGGTCACGGTATAGTCATGCACGCCGACGCCCCAGCCCTTGTCTGACTTCACCGCCTTGCCGCCCAGCGCCTCGGCCAGGATCTGGTGACCGAAGCAGATGCCGACGATCGGACGTTTCGCGATCCGCGCGGCGCGCAGGAACGCCTTCAGCGGCTCGATCCAGGGCAGATCGTCATAGACACCGTGCTTCGAGCCGGTGATCAGCCAGGCGTCGCATTCGGTGGGGCTGGCCGGAAGCTCGCCGTCCTCGACCGCATAGGCGCGGAAACGCAATTCCGCGTCCGCCGGCGTCAGCAGCGCCTCGAACATCGGCGGATAGTGGCCGTGGCGCGGCACCAGGCTCTCGTTGATCTTTCCGGTTTCCAGTATGCCGATCAGCATGGGCATCTCTCGCATTTCGCTGGTCTGGCGCGGAACATAGGGCGGATTTGGCGCGGCTGGAAGGGGTCACTGCGCGGGAATCAGCAGTTGCACCCAAACCCCGCGATGGTCCGAACCCGGCAGCCGGATGGTGCTTACCTCGCCCACGCCTACGCCCTCCGACAGCAGGACATGGTCGATCTGGTGCCCCCAGGGCGCCGGGACCGGCCCCAGCGGCGTCGGGTATTGTCCCTTCCAGGTGATGCGGTGGCCGCCGAGGATTCGGGTGCGGGTAACCGCCTCCGCGCGGCGCACCACCCAGGACCAAGGCGCGGCATTGAAATCTGCCGCCACCAGCAGCGGCCGTGCCAGCGGCGCCGCCATGTCGGCGAGGCCGTCGGCCTGTGCCTTCTGAAGCCCTTCGCCGGCGCGCGAGAAATGGCCGCCGATGACGCCCAGGCGGGCGCCCCTGCCCAGCTCGGCCGTCGCGGCAGCCCCGGTCGGGGCGATGGTGTTGTTCGGATAGAGCTTCGTTTGCCGCAGCGGGAACTTCGACCAGATCGCGGTCCGAAGGACCGGCCCGGGCGACAGGCTGGTCAGCCGATAGGGATAATGGGAGCGCAATCCGCCGGCACCGTCGGTGACCGAACGCATGGTCTCGGACGTGATCAGGATATCCGCGTCCGCGGCGATCAGCGCCGCCCGCATCGCGATCGGGTCCGGATTGCGGTCCCACAGGTTGGCATAGAGCACGGTCACTGCCCGGCCCTCGCCCGGGCGCTCGGCCGGCTCGAAGATTGGCCCCAGGCCCGAGGCGGCAATCGCCGCCGACAGGAACGCCAGCACCGCCGCGCCGCGCAGCACGAAGATGCTGGCCACCACCCCCAGCCCGCCCGCCAGCACCGCCAGATGAAGCCTGAAATCGGCAGCCGCCGCCAGCAGCGGATGCCATTCCGCGCCATAGCCCGCGGCGATCCCCGCGAACAGCAGGCCGGACAGCAGGAATATCAGCTTTCGCGCCATCGCCCCTCGCGCCCAGTCATGGCCCAAGCATAGCGAGCGCGGGCAGGGCCGTGGACCAAAATGCGAGAGGCCGGCGCGGGCGCCGGCCTCCGTGCTTCAGATATGGCGGGCAGATCAACCGAAGAACTGCGCGCCGTTGGCCGAAATGGTCGAGCCGTTGATGAAGCTGGCATCGTCCGAGGCCAGGAACACCACGCAACGGGCGATCTCTTCCGGCTCGCCCAGGCGGCCGGCGGGGATCTGGGCGATGATCGACTCGCGCACCTTCTCGGGAACCGCCATCACCATCTCGGTGGCGATGTAGCCCGGGCAGATGGCGTTCGCGGTGATCCCGGCGCGGGCGCCTTCCTGCGCCAGCGAGCGGACGATGCCGATATCGCCGGCCTTGGTCGCCGCATAGTTGACCTGGGCGAACTGGCCCTTCTGGCCGTTGACCGAGGAGATCACGATCACCCGGCCGAACTTGCGGTCGCGCATGCCCGGCCAGACCGGGTGGACGGTGTTGAAGACACCGGTCAGGTTGGTGTCGATCACCTGGTGCCACTGCTCGGGCGTCATGCGGTGGAACGGTGCGTCGCGGGTGATGCCGGCATTGGCGACCACCACGTCGATGGGCCCCAGATCGGCCTCGACCTGGGCGATGCCCGCCTTCGACGCCTCGTAGTCGGCAGCGTTCCACTTGTAGACCGGGATCCCGGTCTCGGCTTTGAAGGCGGCCGCCGCCTCGTCATTGCCGGCGTAGTTGGCGGCGACCTTGTAGCCCGCCGCCTTCAGCGCCTTGGAAATTGCCGCGCCGATGCCGCGCGACCCTCCGGTAACCAGTGCAACTCGTGCCATTATCTCGTTCTCCATCCGTAGGGTGGGCACCGCTTGCCCACCGTTGTTCCACGTGGTGGGCACACATCGCCCACCCTACGATTTACCGCTCGACGCAGAGCGCCACACCCATGCCGCCGCCGATGCACAGCGTCGCCAGACCCTTCTTGGCATCGCGGCGCTTCATCTCGAACAGCAGCGTGTTCAGAATCCGGCAGCCCGATGCGCCGATCGGGTGGCCGATGGCGATGGCGCCGCCGTTCACGTTCACGATCGCCGGGTCCCAGCCCATGTCCTTGTTGACCGCGCAGGCCTGCGCGGCGAAGGCCTCGTTGGCCTCGACCAGGTCAAGGTCCTCGACCTTCCAGCCGGCCTTCTCCAGCGCCTTGCGCGACGCCGGGATCGGGCCGGTGCCCATGATGGTGGGATCGACGCCGGCGGTGGCGTAGCTGACGATGCGGGCCAGCGGCTCGATGCCGCGGCGCTCGGCCTCCTCGGCGGTCATCAGCAGGGTCACCGCGGCGCCGTCATTGATGCCCGAGGCGTTGCCCGCGGTCACCGTGCCCTCGCGGTCGAAGGCCGGGCGCAGCTTGGCCATGCTGTCCAGCGTGGCGCCGTGGCGGATGTACTCGTCCTGGTCGACGACCACGTCGCCCTTGCGGGTCTTCACCGTGAAGGGAGCGATCTCGTCGGCGAACCTGCCCGCCTTCTGCGCCGCTTCGGCCTTGTTCTGGCTGGCCAGCGCGAAGGCATCCTGCTCGTCGCGGGAAAGCTGCCACTGCTTGGCGACGTTCTCGGCGGTTGTGCCCATGTGGTAGCCGTTGAAGGCATCCCACAGCCCGTCCTTGATCATGCAGTCGATGAACTTCAGGTCGCCCATCTTCTGGCCCGCGCGCAGATGCGCCACATGGGGGCTGAGCGACATGCTCTCCTGACCGCCGGCGACGACGATGGCGGCGTCGCCGAGCTGGATGTGCT
>DATHZU010000277.1:0-2893 GCA_035458445.1 Thermohalobaculum sp.
ACCGGCGGCGTCGGAAACGCCGGCTAGGCCCGCAGCGCCGCCGGCGAAGTCGGAAACACCGGCCAGTCCTGCCCCGCCGCCGCCCGCCAAGACGGCGGCTACCGCCGCCCCGGTTTCGCCGGCCAAGGCGGAGACGCCCGCACCCGCCGAAACAACCGCCGCACGCACCGAAGCCCCGCCCGCCGCGGAAAAGCCCGCGGCTCCCGAGCCGCCCGCGATCGCCGATGGCAAGCCCTATATCCAGGCCGGCGTCTTCTCCCAGTCCGCCAATGCCGAACGGCTGGTCCGCGACTTGGCGGCCGCCGGGCTGCTTGCTGCGACCGTTCCGCTGCAGATGGGCCGAGCCGCGCTTTTCCGCGTCGTGATCGGACCCTTCGGCAGTATCGCCGCGCGCAATGAGGCGCTACAAACCGTCAGGAAGATTGGTTCCGCCGACGCCTTCCCGGTCCGGGGATGACGGCGGGCCGGAAAGGCCGAGACATGCTGAAGATACTGGTTTCCCGCCTTGTTTTCGCCGCCGCGCTGGTCCTGGCAGCCGCGATGCCGGCAGGTGCCCAGCCCCAGACCACCCCGGCGCGCGCCGCGATCGTGATCGACATGAGCAGCGGCGCGGTGCTGTTGGAGAAGGAGGCCGACACGCCGCTGCCGCCGGCCTCGATGTCGAAACTGATGACACTGGACCTGGTGTTCGAGGCGCTCGAGTCCGGGCGGCTGTCGCTGGAGGACATGTTCCGCACCAGCGCCCGCGCCGCCTCGATGGGCGGCTCGAAGATGTTCATCCGCGAGGGCGGCCAGGTCAGCGTCGCCGACCTGCTGCGGGGTGTGATCGTGCAATCGGGCAACGACGCCGCGGTGGCGCTGGCCGAGGCGGTCTCGGGAACCGAAGAGGCATTTGCCCGGCTGATGAACCAGCGCGCCGCCGATCTGGGGCTGACCAACTCGCGTTTCGCCAATGCCACAGGCTGGCCGGCCCCGGACCACTGGATGAGCCCGCGCGACCTCGCCAGGCTGGCCGAGCGGCTCATCACGCACTACCCCGAACATTACCCGATGTTCGCCGAGACCGAGTTCACCTGGGCCGAAATCACCCAGAAGAACCGCAACCCGCTGCTCTATGACGGCGTCGGGGCCGACGGCCTGAAGACCGGGCATACCGAGGAAGCCGGCTACGGGCTGGTCGCCTCGGCAGTGCGCGACGGGCGGCGCATCCTGCTGGTGGTCAACGGGCTGGAGAGCAGCCAGCAGCGCAGCCAGGAGGCCGAGCGGCTGATCAACTGGGCATTCCGGGCCTTCGAGACCCGGACGCTCTACAAGGCCGGAACGCCGGTCGCCGAGGCGGCGGTCTGGATCGGGGCCGCGCCCAGCGTCGCCCTGACACCGGCCCGCGACGTGGTGGTCACGGTGCCCTACGGATTGCTGGACCAGGCCCAGATCACCGCCCGTTACGACGGGCCGGTCGAGGCGCCCATCGCCGCGGGCGACGAGATCGGGCGTCTCGACGTGGCCTTGCCGGGCATCCCGCCGGTCAGCGTGCCGCTGGTCGCCGCCGCCGCGGTCGAGCGCGGCGGCATCGCCGCGCGGCTCCAGGCGGCGGGCCTGCTGCTGATGCGGCGCCTGCTCGACCGCGAGGGCTGAACGCGCATGGCGGGCGCGGGGTTCTTCCTGACCTTCGAGGGCATCGACGGCACCGGCAAGTCGACCCAGACCCGCCTGCTGGCCGAACGGCTGCGGCAACTCGGCCGCGAGGTCGTGCAGACCCGCGAGCCCGGCGGCGCCCCCGGCGCCGAGGAGATCCGCAGCCTGCTGGTCGAGGGCGAGCCGGGCCGCTGGTCGCCCGAGACCGAGATGCTGCTGTTCACCGCGGCGCGGCGCGACCATGTCGAGCGGGTCGTGCAGCCAGCCCTGGCGCGCGGCGCGGTGGTGGTCTGCGACCGCTATGTCGACTCGACCCGCGCCTATCAGGGGGCCGATGCGCCCGAACGGCGCGAGATGGTCGACCGCCTGCACGCGCTGGCGATCGGGCTGGACCCGGACCTGACGCTGGTCTTCGACATGGAGCCCGAGGCGGCGCTGGCCCGCGCCCACAACCGGGCGGACGGTGCCGGCGAGACCCGTTTCGAGAAGAAGGGGCTGGCGTTCCAGCAGCGGCTGCGGGCCGAGTTCCGTGCCATCGCCGCGGCCGAGCCGGGGCGTTGCACCCTGATCGATGCTGCCCGCGACGCCGGGGCGGTGGCTGCGCAGGTCTGGGCCGCCGCCGCGCCGCGGCTGGGGCTGGCGCCGTGAACGACACCGCCGACCTGCCCGAGCCGGACCGCATCCCCGGCATCCCCCATCCGCGCGAGACCGTGCGGCTGTTCGGCCAGGACGCGGCCGAGCGCGGCTTCCTGGCCGCCTGGGCCGAGGACCGGCTGCACCATGGCTGGCTGCTGCGCGGGCCCCGTGGCGTCGGCAAGGCAACTCTGGCCTATCGCATCGCCCGGGCGCTGATCGCGGACGGCCCGACGGGCGGCGGGGGGCTTTTCGGCCCGGAACCCGCCCAGGCGCCGGAGACGCTCGACATGCCCGCCGACTGTCCCGTCGCCGCCCGCATCCGGGCGCAGAGCGAGCCGCGGCTGATGGTGCTGCGCCGCTCGATCAATGACCGGGGCCGGCTGCGCACCCAGATCACCATCGACGAGGTGCGCGGCCTGCGCCGGTTTCTCGGCCTGTCGGCGGCGGATGGCGGCTGGCGGGCGGTGATCGTCGATGCCGCCGACGAGATGAACGCCAACGCCGCGAACGGGCTGCTGAAGCTGCTGGAGGAGCCCCCGGCCCGCACCGTCCTGCTGCTGGTGTCGCACGCCCCAGCGGCCCTGGTGCCGACCATCCGCTCGCGCTGCCGCAGCCTCGATCT
>DATHZU010000278.1:0-7034 GCA_035458445.1 Thermohalobaculum sp.
CCCGTCGGGGTTTTGTAACTCCCGATACTGAGCCGTGCTGAGCAGCCCGTCCTCGTCCAGATAGAGCACGAAGGCGACGTCGCCGGTCGGGTCCGGATCGCCCCGCGGGTCGACCGGTTCCGTGGTGTCCTCGGAATTCACCCGTCCGACGACCACGGTGATGTCTTCCGAGGCGACGGTGACGGTCTGGGTATAGAGCGAGATGCCCATGCCGCTGAGCACGTTCAATCCGGAATCTGCACCCTCGGCCGACAGCACCAGTTCAAGGTCGATGCCGTCCGGCGGATCGCCGCCCTCGCCATCCGCGTCGCGCTCGCCATCGGCGCCAAAATCGGTGGCCGAGGTATCGACCACCGCACCACTGCTCTGCGCCCAGCCGAGGCGCGCGGCGAGGCTCTCGTCGGTCTCGAACAGCGCGATTGCGCCGGGCACTGCGCCGGCCTGGTCGTCGTCGTTATTGTCCTCGACGCCGGGAATGTTCGGGCCGCCATTCTGCACGCCCGCCGACTCGTCATGCACCACCGTGGTGCCGGTCAGCGAGATCGCAGCGGTCGGGCCTGCGTCCTCGATGGTGAAGGCATCGCCGATGGGCGCGATGCCGCCGCCAGCCTCGTTTACGCTGATGGCGCCTATATCCACGTTGCCGGAGACGCCGGTAACCCAGAGGCGGCTCATCGTTCCGTCGGCCTCGTAAAGGATGACGTCGCCTTCGTTGAGGCCGGTGATGACGATATCGCCTTCCTGGTCGTCGGGATCGGGCGTCGCTGCGGCCTCAGCGAGCGTCAGGATATTGATCGTCAGCCCATTGCCGGTGACATCCGGGCCGCCGGTCCACGCAAGTCGCAGGGTGCCATCGGGGTTGTTGACGGTGATCGACGCGAAGTCGACCTCGGTGCCGCCGGTATCGTTGAAGAATGCCGCGCCGTCGGTGACGGTACTGCCGTCATAGGCCCGCAGTCTGATCGCTGCCGTCGCGCTGCCGACCTTTTGCGCGATCTCGAAACTGCCGGAGTCTACCGGGACCGGGTTGTCGAACACGATATTGCCCGCGACGTCGGCCTCGTTCTGATCGAGGTTCGGAATGACGAAGTTGGAGTCCAGGCCGCCGGAGACGAAGGTCAGAACCACGGTCTCGCCCGCGTTGATGCCCTGGCTGCCCCATCCGATCGTGGTTTCCTGGGCCTTGCTGGTGTTGATCTGGACCTCGAGGGCATCGGAGGTGACCACCACCGCTGTACCGTTGTTCGAATCCTGCGCCATCAGGAACAGGCTCTTGCCGGCCGGTGCGTTCGAGAAGTCGAACTTCGTGGTTTCTCCAACGCTGAGCGACAGGAAGTCGCCCAGATTGACGCTGTCGTCATGGGCCGCCACGGTCGTGCCGGCGGTATCGTGCTGGATCGCCTCGAAGGTGAGCATCGAGAATTGCAGCTGGGTCGTGTCCAGGCCGGCCACGACGCCGAGATCGGTCTCCTCCATGAAGATGATGAAGACGATATCACCCGTGGTGTCCTCGATGCCGAAGACGACGTTGCCGGTGAGCCCTGCGGCCTCGGCAAAGCCGGTGCCGCTGTTGTCGACATCGCTGTAAAGGAGAATGGCATTGCCGTCGGTCGTGGTCAGGCCGGTGGCGCCGCCGTCGCCGAAATTCTCCGCGACCGGGTCGTAGACGTTCAGCGGCGTCACGGTATCGTCGCTCGGGTCGGCGTTACCCTTGTCGTCATAGGCACCGGTAAGTGAAATGTCCGTCAGGTTTCCGTCGGAGGTCACGGTGATCAGGTTGGTCTGGCTCTTCGCCGCGCGACTGCCGACCGTGGCGGGGGCGCTGTCGGGGAAGCTGTCGGTCAGCCCCATCGCCGCGACCAGATCCTTGAGGTCCTGATGAAGTGAGGCATAGAGAACGTCCTCGTCGTTCTTGTCTTCCGCGGGCGCCTCGGCGGGCAGGCTGGAATTTTGCAGATCAACAGTTTCGTCGAGCGTGAAATCACCGTTCACGGTTACGGAAATCGTCATTGGACCGACCCTTTCATACGCCCGGCCCACACGCGAATACCCGCGGCCGGATCAAGCATCGAAAAAGGGTGTCCTCCGGCCGGATCGCTCGCGGTCGGGGTTGCTTCGTGGCAGGTTGTCAACTCTCGCCGAGGTAATCGCGTCGGAACCGAAAGGTTCCTTTACTTGCCGCGAGTTTGGGGCGCAGGGCCCACTCGGGCCTTCTTCTTTTCCGACGCATTTTCGAAACTCAATTTCGCGTCGGGAAAATTCAGTTCATCTACGCGACTTGAACTCCGCTATTTGAGCACATTGACACCGTGGCACGAAATCCGCACCCCTTAGCTGCGCCTGTAATATTTATTCGCGACTCACCTGCGCGACCCATCAGCCTCGTTCGGTGATTTCTGCCCGTTAGTCGCCTTATAGTTGTATGATACGTCTTTTTTACACGCATATCAAGAAATGACGATTTTCATGATTCGCCAGAGGTTTGGGCTAAATTGCTGATAAATGAATAGTTTTTACTGAGTCGGGTCTGCAGGGCAGAATTGACGCCAACAGAGACTGGACTTCGACCCCGCCACATGGCCATATGAGTATGTGACAACCCCATCAGACGAGTGGGGAAGGGCAGGCGAGCAGCAAATCCCGGCCCAAATACGACTGGATGGCGGTGGTAATTCACCGCACTTGTGGTGGCAGCGACCTGTTTGTGTCGATGGTCTCTATACGTGCGGTTATTGCCATGCGTTGCCAGCGAATACTTGTAGTCTCAGAGTAAAGCGCCAGTCTGGCGTTTAATTCGATGACTATGGGGCAGAACCGGATAGCAACGAGGAAAAGCGCGAGAGAAGTAAATGCCATTACGTCTGCGAGGGTCAAGCGGGAACGACGTACTGTCAGGCATCGGGGGCTCCTACCAGCTAAGCGGCGGCAAGGGCGACGATACGTACATCGTCGATGACGCCGGCGACACGGTGGACGAGAAGAACAACAGCGGTACCGATTCAGTCCGTTCCTACATCACCTATGTTCTGGGCGCGAATGTCGAGCACCTGATCCTCGAAGGTGGCGCAGACATCGACGGCACCGGGAACGAACTCGACAACCAGATTACCGGCAATTCGGGCGACAATACGCTCGTGGGACTGGACGGCAGCGACACGCTCGACGGCGGCGCCGGCGATGACAGCCTTTTCGGTGGTGCCTCGGACGATCTTCTGATTGGCGGCACCGGATCCGACCTGCAGGACGGCGGCGACGGAACCGATACGGCCCTCTTTGCCGGCCTGTCCACGGACTACTCCATCGAGCTGGTCGGAGCCGAGATCTGGGTCACCCGGACCGCGGGGGGCGTGACCGAGCGCGACGTGCTGCGGAATATCGAGTTCCTTGCCTTCGACGACCGGACCATCGCTGCCGATACGGTCAGCGCCAACCTGGCGCCGGTCGCCGTGGCCGACGGCTATGCCGCGACAGCGGGCACCACGTTCAGCAGCTCCGGCAGCGTGCTCGACAACGACAGCGACCCGGATAACGACCCGCTGAGCGTCACCGGCTTCGATTTGACCAGTGCGGGCGGTGGCAGCGTTCAGATGAACGCGGATGGCAGCTTCACCTATGTCGCAGCGGACGGGTTCTCGGGCACCGACAGCTTCTCGTACACCATAGGCGACGGCCGCGGCGGCGAGGACAGCGCGCTGGTGACGATCGAGGTCGCCCCGGCCCCGGCCAATTCCGCGCCGATTGCCCTCGGCGACAGCTATTCGGCGGTCGCAGGCACCGGGCTTTCGAATGCGGGCAGCGTTCTGGCCAATGACAGCGATCCGGATGGCGATGCGTTGAGCGTCGTCGCCTTTGATGAGATCACGGCCGGCGGCGGCACCGTGTCCATGAGCGCGGACGGCATGTTCAACTACACGCCGGCCGCGGGCTTCACCGGGACCGACAGCTTCACCTACTCCGCCGGCGACGGAAATGGCGCCACGGCGAGTGCGGCCGTCGAGATCACCGTCGAAGCCGCCGGCGCCGTTCCCTATTATGTCGAGGGCCTTCTGCTGCAGGAGTGGATGCGGCTCAACTTTCCCGACGCCCTGGGCACCGGGACCACCGTCACCTACGCCTTCCCCGACGCGGTCCCGGGTTATTACTCCGCCGGACACTGGGTCAATTCGGGCTTTACCGCTTTCACGGCGGAACAGCAGCAGGCCACGCGCGATGCGCTGGCGACGATCGCGAGCATGACCAACCTGACCTTTGTCGAGGTTCCGCTCGCCGAGGCCGAAATCACCCTGGCCTTCGCCGATGTCCAGGGCTCGTCGCCCGGGCTCGCCTATATGCCGTCCTGGTATGACGGGATCGGATCGATCGAGAGCGACGTCTGGATCGACATCGACTTTGCCGCGGATTCCTTCGCGGTGGGCAGCGAGGCCTACGAGCTGCTGCTGCACGAGATCGCCCATGCGCTGGGCCTGACCCATCCGGACTTCCCGACCGCGGAAGAGACCCGGCAATACACGGTCATGGCGACGGCGACGCACGCGACGATGACCGGCAGCGTCTCGACCTACCAACTCTTCGACATCGCGACGTTGCAATACCTCTACGGCGCCAATACCGCCTATGCGAGCGGCGACGACATCTATGACTTTGCCTATCTCGGCGGGCGGATGATGACGCTTTGGGACGGCGGCGGGCATGACGCGCTGGACCTCTCGGCGGCGACCTATGGCGTGGATATCGACCTCGGCGCCGGCGCCTTCTCCACGATTGCCGCTTCCGGCAGCAACAACCTGGCGATCGCCTATGGCACGGTGATCGAGGACGTCACAGGCAGCCAGTACAATGACTCGCTGACCGGCAACGCCGCCGGCAACCGCCTGGATGGGGGCAAGGGCGACGACGTGCTGACCGGGAATGCGGGGCCCGATGTCTTCGCCTTCGGCAGCAAATGGGGCGACGACATCGTCACCGACTTTACCCGCGGCGAGGACAGGCTCGACTTCAGCGCGGCGGGGATCGGGTTCGAACAGCTCACCATCAGCGTTTCAGGCGCCGACACGATCCTGTTCTACAAGGGCGATACGGTCCTGCTGGCCGGGGTCACCGATCTGGACCAGAGCGATTTCATCTGAGGTGCGCCTGCGCCCCGGTCACCGGAAGCGCCGCAGGTCCTGAGCTGCGCGGACGCGCTCGAGCGCGATCGCCTCGGCCGCCGCGCGCGGCGTCGTGCCTTCTTCGCGCGCCCGGGAGAGGACTTCGGCGGTGTTGCGCCGGGCCTTTTCCTCGATTGCCGCCAGGGCCTGGGATTCCGACCCGCCATGGTATTCGACCGAGGCGCAGATGACGCCGCCGGCATTGGCGATGAAGTCCGGCACCACCAGCACGCCGCGCCGGTGCAGTTGCTGCTCGGCTGCCAGGGTGGCCGGGATGTTCGCGCCTTCCAGGATCAGCCTGGCCTTGATCCGGTCCGCATTGTCTTCGCGGATCACGTCGGGCCGCGCTGCCGGGATCAGGATGTCGCAATCCGCCGCGATCACTGCGTCCCGGTCCCCCGGTGTACCCTTGCCGAGCTCGGCCACGCCGCCGCCCTGCGCCTTCACCGCCGCCAGCGCGGCGATGTCGATCCCGCCGGGATCGCTGATGCAGCCCCTGGAATCGGAGGCCGCCACCAGCCGGGCGCCGCGCTGGGCGAGGAACCGCGCCGCGTGGTATCCGACCGCCCCGAAACCCTGAACGGCGATCCGCGCGCCGTAGAGCTTCACGCCGGAGAATTCCTCCGCCGCTTCGCCCGCCACGGCGACGCCAAGACCGGTGGCGCCGATCTCGTCGAGCGGAATGCCGCCGATCTCGCGCGGCAGCCCGACGGCGCGGCCGATCTCGTCCCGGGCCCAGGCCATGCAGCGCTCGTCGGTGCCCATGTCGGGGCCGACGATATAGGAGGCGATCTCGCCGATGGCGCGGGCGAAGCCGCGGATCAGCCGCTCCTTCTCCGGCGCAGGCATCGCCGGATCGGCGAAGATCACCGACTTGCCGCCGCCATGGGGCAGCCCGGCCGCGGCGTTCTTCAGCGTCATGGCGCGGGCGAGGCGGGCGCATTCCTTAAGCGACACGTCGGGTGCCATGCGCGCGCCGCCGATCGCGGGTCCTGCGGCCGTGTTGTCGACGACGACAATGGCCTTCAGGCCGAGCGCCGGGCGCCAGATATGGATGACCTTCTCGGGGCCGAGATCGTCGGACAGGTCGAATGGCGCGGTCATCTCATTTCCCTCCGGTTCTTATCTGGCTTGCTCGAGATCGGCACGCAGCGCGGCCATGAAGCCCGCGGCCTCGCCGCCGGTCACGGCACGGTGGTCGAAGGTCAGCGAAAGCGGCAGGACCCGCCTGACGGCGGGCTTGCCGTTCACCGCCAGAACGCCATCGTGGATGCGCCCGGCGCCGAGGATCGCGACCTGGGGCGGCGAGACAACCAGCGCGGCGTGCTCGCCCCCCAGCATGCCGAAATTCGACAGGGTGATCGTCCCGCCGCGCAGGTCCCCTGGTGCGAGCGTGCGGTCGCGGACGGCCGCCTTCAGTGCCTGGATGCGCTTGGCCAGCTGCCGGGGTGCGTCACGGTCGACCGCCTTCAGCACCGGGGCGAACAACCCGTCGGGCGTGTCGACGGCAATGGCGAGATCAACCTGGTCGCCGAGAAGCCGCCGCTGATCCTGGAGCCGGGCGTTGAGAGCCGGCACGGCCTTGGCCGCCACGCATATGGCGCGGATCAGCCGCAGGGTCGGGTTGGCACGCTTGCCCCAGGCGGTGATGTCGGCCCGGTCGGTCAGGGTTGCCGGCACGACGACTGCGCCCGCATCGGCCATCGCCCGCGCCATGGCGCGCCGCACGCCCCGCAGCGGCTCGCCGAGTTCGGCCGCGGCCTCGACATCAGCCGAGAGGATCGCGCCGCCGGGACCTCTGCCGCTGACCCCGGCAAGATCGACGCCGAGCCGCTGGGCAAGCGCCCGCACCGCCGGGGCCGCGGCCGCGCGCGCAGGCCGGGCGGT
>DATHZU010000279.1:0-8821 GCA_035458445.1 Thermohalobaculum sp.
TGAGCACGCCCTTTCGCCGCAAGGCCCAGTTCGCCACCTCCAGCCCCAGCCGCCAGCCGCGGACCCGCTGGTTGATGGTGTCGATGTTCTTCACCCGGGCGACGAAGCGCGGCGCATAGTGGTCGCGCAGGTGCTCGCCGACGCCGGGCAGGTCGTGGCGGACCTCGATGCCCCGCTCGCGCAGCAGATCGCCTGGCCCGATCCCCGACAGTTGCAGAAGCTGCGGCGAGTTGTAGGCGCCACCGGACAGGATGACCTCGCGCCGCGCCCGCACCTCGCGCGCGCTCCCTCCGCGGCCGCCCTTCAGGTAGCGCACACCGACGGCGCGCCTGCCCTCGAGCACCAGACCGGTGGCATGGGCCTGCGTCAGCACGGTCAGGTTCGGGCGTCTCATCGCCGGCCTGAGGAAGGCGACGGCGGCGCTGACCCGGCGGCCATTGCCGATGGTGCGCTGGGCGTAGGAGATGCCCTCCTGCACGGCGCCGTTATAGTCCGGGTTGCGCGGAATTCCGGCCTGCACCGCACCCTCGATGAAGGCCTCGCACAGCGGGTGGAACCAGTCGATGTCGCTGACCGTCAGCGGGCCGGAGCGGCCGCGATAGGCATCCTCGCCACCGATACGGTTCTCCATCTGCCTGAAATAGGGCAGCACGTCCTCGTAGCCCCAGCCGCGATTGCCGCGCTGCGCCCACAGGTCGTAATCCATCCGCTGGCCGCGGTTGTAGATATGGCCGTTGATCGAGCTCGACCCGCCCAGGGTCTTGCCGCGCGGGGCGTAGACCCGCCGCCCGCCGGTCCACTCGCTGGGCTCCATCGAATAGCACCAGTTCACACGGCTATCGTAGAACGTCTTGATGAAGCCCGCCGGGATATGGATGAACGGGTGCCAGTCGCGCGGCCCCGCCTCCAGCACCGCGACCGTGGTGCCTGAGTCCTCGGTGAGCCGGTTGGCCAGCACCGAACCGGCCGAGCCGGCGCCGACGATCACATAGTCGAATGTGTCCATGGCAAACTCCCTGCCGATCTCGCTTGGTGGCATGAAGCCCGGCGCCGGTCCAGAGGGCGCGAGGAGTCATCCCACCCTTGATGCGAAACCGGGCGTGGCGGTATCCTGCCCGACACGGCAAACCGGGAGAGCATGGCCATGGGCTTCCAGACCCCGACCGAGAACATCCGGACCGCACGGCGCTGCCTGGCCTCGGCCCGCGACGCGCTGGATCTGGAAATCCAGACCTACCCCCGCCCGATCTCGGGCTGCGACGCCCAGTACAACCACCTGCTGGCCGAACGCCGCCGCATCCACGAGGCCCTGGCAGCGCTGGAGGCGGAGGTACATATCCCCACTCCAAGGGCGCCGTGAGGGGCCTGTTTTGGGCGAAAAATGAACCAGGAGTTTGAGTGTCCAAATTTGGACATTGGGTTAAGGTGTTGATTTTATTGAGTATGTCGTTTGGGCAGGATTTATGGTAAATGCGTTCGGGGAGGCTTCTGGCGGCGACAGGGGGTATAGGGGATTTGACGCATTCGGCGGTTGGGTGGGGGTGTGGTTTGAGCCCAAATTCAACATTGCCGCGCTGAGCCGTTCCGCTGCAACTCGGTCGCCACAATCGCGCCGTGAGGCATCATCGCGGCCGGTGGCTCCGTCAGGGATTGGAATTATAAAAGCTTGCCGTTCTTTCCCGCAGCGAAGGCAGCAATCAGGTCTGCGTCTGTGCGGCTACCACCGCCACCGATCACGAACGTAAAACCCTGAGGCCCCAACGACCGAAGCTCCGCGAGCACCTCGTCGGCGCTAGTGACGACATGCCCAAAACCATCGGCGATGAGGCGGATGTTCTCGATTAGGTCGTCCGCCGCCATACCGATAGCGAACTCAGCAATCTCAGCCGCGATCGTTCCCAGATCGGCAAGAAAGCCTGGCGAAGCCAAGGTCACCCGTAGACTTGCGGTCCCGACAATGGGCCCTTTTGACGAGTTAATGCTAATGAACGAGCGCAGGCGTCCGTCAGGTGCGCGCAGCGTTAGCCTACCGATGCTCAGATGCGGTGTTGTGTCGTCGGCTAATCCGCGTTTCTGGAGCGCCCTAGTCAGCTTACTATTCGCGTTCGCCACGAAGTCGAATTCACTATCAAAGATGTGCTTCGCGTCGGGCTTCAAAAAACCGCTAAGCATAAAGGGCTCGTCCGGCGGGATTGTGCTCTCCATTTTCATCTGCAGAAACACTCGCGCGTAAAACACCAGCTCCACAAGATAACGTGCGAGTGTGATCGAGTTAATCTCCCGGACCTGCTCGAAGCCGTAGACGCGAAACAGCGGTAAATCCGCTTGCAAACATATCGAGTCCTTCTTGTGATCATTGTTGCGGTTATGGCCTGGGCCGTCGAACTCGATGGCAACGACCGCTTCCTGGCTCTCGTCGATCAGCACGAAATCGAAATGCGCTTGCAGGGCGTAGGTTCCGAGCTCCCGCCGATCGAGCTTTCTGATGTCTATGAGATCGGCGATGCGCACCTTCTCATGCAACTCGGCGCCGTGCCGCTCAATGGCGGCGCGGATTTGACGTTGCATATGATCTTCGCTGTCGTTGCGGAACTTGCGGAGCACACCCCAGACTAGTCCGGTGCGGGCAACATCCGCAATGTCCGCATGGAGGAAATAATCCGACAGCCAAAACCTATTGGCAAAGAATGGTAATTCCGGCCGGATCGAGGCGCCTGATCTGGTTCCATCATCCCCGCGAAAGCGGGGATCATGTGACAGCGCCGTGAGATTCCCGCTTTCGCGGGAATGACGGGGTGGGGATGTTGGGGCGACGATTGGGGCCTGTGCGCCGGTGCCCCGGCCTTTTGGCCGGGGGTTGGGTGGTCAGGTTGGGGTGCCGGCCCTCGAGGTCCCGGGTCGTACCCGGGACATTGGGGGTGGGGTCCCGGGACGGGCCCGGGACATCGCGGGCGTGGGTCATCGTCGATGCAATCCGGTATCGGTGCAAATGGGATGCGCTGAAGCGCACCCTACTTCAGCGGCTCCAGCGCCGCGGCGCTCTTGGCCAGGCGCACCAGGTTCACGAACTCGGCCCGGTAGCCGAAGGGGTCGTCGCCCTTCGCGCCCTGGGCCAGCGCGACCACGTCGTCATACGAATAGTCGCCCATGTGCCGGCCGCCGCGCAGGAGCTGCCCGAAGCCCGCCACGGCCGCGGCAAAGCGGGTCTCGCGCGCCCGGTCCTCGTCCGGCTCGACCGCCATCGCGCGGGTCACCGGCGTGGTGATCAGCGTGCTGGTGTCTCCGTCCGGCGCCTTGTAGCGGATCTTCAGGAAGGCGTATTCGCTGGGGTTCGCCTCATGCGGGGCCGCCGCCTGATAGCGGAGATCATCGACCACCCGCGCCGCCGAGCCCGCCGGCGTGATCTCGTAGAGCGCCGTCACCCGGTGGCCGGAGCCGATCTCGCCCGCATCGACCTTGTCGTTGTTGAAGTCCTCGCGCCGCAGCATCCGGGTCTCGTAGCCGATCAGCCGGTACTCGGCGACGGCGGCGGGGTTGAACTCGATCTGGATCTTCACGTCCTTGGCGATGGGGAACAGGGTCGAGCCCGCCTCCTCGACCAGCGCCTTGCGGGCCTCGGAGAGGGTATCGATATAGGCCGCCTGGCCGTTGCCGTTCTGCGCCAGCGCCTGCATCAGCTCGTCGTTCAGGTTGCCCTGCCCGAAGCCCAGCACCGACAGGAACACTCCGGTCTCGCGCTTGCGCTCGACAAAGCCCTTCAGCTCGTCGAGATCGGTGATGCCCACGTTGAAGTCGCCGTCGGTGGCCAGGATCACCCGGTTGACGCCCGCCGGGTCGAAGCCGGACTCGGCCAGCCGGTAGGCCTGGCGGATGCCCTCGGCCCCGGCGGTGGACCCGCCGGCATGCAGGTTGTCGAGCGCCGCCAGGATCTTGCCGGACTCGGACACCTTCGTCGGCTCCAGCACCGTTCCCGCCGCGCCGGCATAGACCACGATCGAGACCGTGTCGTCGGGGTCGAGCGAGTCCAGCAGCAGCCGGAACGAGTTGACCAGCAGCGGCAGCTTGTCGGGCGCGTTCATCGAGCCCGACGAGTCGATCAGGAAGACGAGGTTACTGCGCGGCTTCTCGCTGTCCGCCAGCGCGTAGCCCTGGATGCCGATCCGCATCAGCTGCGTGCCGGCGTTCCACGGCGTCGGCATCACCTGCACGTCGGCCCGGAACGGGGTCTCGCGGCCCTCGGGCAGAGGGTAGTCATAGGGGAAGTAGTTGATCATCTCCTCGACCCTGACCGCGTCCTTCTGCGGCAGCACGCCCTGCATCAGCGACCGGCGCATGAAGCTGTAGGAGGCGGTGTCGACGTCGATCGAGAAGGTCGAGACCGGCTCCTCGGCCGTCACCTTCACCGGGTTGGCCTCGATCTCGGCGAAGCGGTCGCGGCCCTGGTCCTGGTATGTAGGCTGCCCCTGAATATCGGCCTTGATCTGCCCGGCCGCGCGAAACTGCTCGGCCGGGGCATCGGCGAGGCTCTGCATCGCCGGAGCCTCGCGCCGCATCCGGACCTCGTTGCCGGCGGCCAAGGGCGCGGCATTGCCGACGATCCCCGCCGCGCCGCCGGTGATGGCGTCGACCGTCGAAGTGTGCTCCTGCTCCAGGTTCTGGCGGCTGCCGACCGGTGCGGTGGCGAACTCGGCCGACTTGTCCTTCGCCAGGACCTCCGAGCGCAGGCTCTTGGTGTCGGCCCCGGTCACCGCATTCGGCTCCATCGCGGTCGAGGCGCTGCCCTGCTGGCCGTAGCCGCCGGCGGCCGAGCCGCGATTCAGGTCTCGCTCGACCCGCATGTCCGACACAGGGGGCGAAGCGACTGGCGGCGCCAGGTCCAGCTCCTTCTGAACGTCGCGGCTCACCACCACGGCCAGCGCGATGACTGCCAGGCTGGCGCCGCCCATCAGCGCCGGTTTCAGGCTGGGGATCGAAATCTGCATCGGTCGTCCTCCGAACAAGCGGGCGAGCCATCCCGCCCCTCGCTTGCTGTGACGATCCGTGGCCGCCGATCCTTGGCGGGCCTCTGCATTTTCCTCGTCGAAGGCGCGCAGGGCGGCGTCCATCGCCCGGCCCCGGACCTTCGGGTCCGGCTCGGGGCGGGTCGCTTCCAGCGCCTCGCGTAGTCTGTCGAGTTCGTCTGTCATGTCGCCAAATCCTCGCCCGCCCGCGCCCTCAGGGCCTTGCGAACCTCGTGCAGCCGCCACGAGACGGTGTTCTCGCTGATGCCGAGTACGGCCCCCGCATCGGCATGGGTCATCTCCATGTCCAGGACCAGGATCGCGGTCTCGCGCAGGTCGTCCTTCAGCCCCGCCAGCGCGCCGCGCAGCCATTCGGCCTCGGCGGCGCGGGCTGCATCGCCGGCGCGGCGCATCTGGTCCACCTCGGCGAAACCCTGGTGCGCGGCGCCGCGGGTCGCCCTGCGTCTCAGCGCGTCGCGCCCGGCGTTCAGGGCTACCCGGTAGAGCCAGGTGGTGAACCGCGCCTCGCCCCGGAACTGGCGGATCTTGCGCGCCAGCCCCACGCAGACATCCTGCGCCAGGTCCTCGGCCTCGGCCCGGCTTCCCAGCAGCCGCTGCCCCAGAGACAGGATCAGACCATAGTGGCGCTCGAGCAGCTCCCCGAACGCCTCGCGGTCCCCGTTGGCGGCGCTCAGCGCCAGCCGCTCGTCGGTCCTGTCTTGCAGCATGTCCTCCTTGTGACGCGCGGGAATTGACGATTCTTGGCCGGTGGCGAGAAAAAATCTACCATGCAGTGACAAAGCGCTGGGCCACAATCCGAACCGCGCTTGCGAATCCAGAGGGTCCGGCGCGTGATAGGTGGATAAAATTGAGAGACAATCCGACGTTCTGGCTGATCCTGCGCGTTACCTTTATCGCCTTGGGCGCCGGGAGTGCAGTCGGGGTATCGATGCAAGTTCAAATGGGAACTTGGACTGCGGCCTGGCTGCTTCCGCCTGCGGTTGGCGCGATAACATATTTCTATTTTAATCTAATCGGTTGGCGTCAGGAGGTCGACCTGTCAGAACCGCTGGCGCTAACGAAGCCGTTCTGGCCGCCGACCGTGTATCCGACACGTTTTTGGGCGCTTTGCGCGTGCGCGAGCTTGATCGGTGGGTGCATTGTCGTCGTTCGCAAAATTGGGGCTGGTGAAACTGTCACTCCGATGCCGGTTACCTCTGTTGCGATAGGAATTGCGATTTATGCGGCGATCTGGGTAACCGGGCTGACGATAGACAAGAGTTACAGGTAATGGGGAGGCACGCCGAATAGCTTTGTTGCGGCCCCGCACGATCCGGGAAATTGCGACGTTCGACCACTTCCCCGAACGCCTCGCGGTCCCCGTTGGCGGCGCTCAGCGCCAGCCGCTCGTCGGTCCTGTCTTGCAGCATGTCCTCCTTCAGACGCGCGGACCGTGTCGATCCTTGGCGGGCGCGACGAAAAAATTACTGGGCGGCCCGACCCAGGTCTGCAATGCCCCGGAACTTGCGCCGGTAGGCCGCCGGGGTCAGCCCGGCCTTGCGCTTGAACAGGCGCCGGAACGAGGCCGGGTCCTCGTATCCGACGGTGGCGGCGATCTCGTCGAGCCCCTCCTCCGAGACTTCCAGCATCTGCTTGGCCTCCTCGATCCGCAAGGCCTGCACATAGTCGATGGGCTGGTAGCCCGTCGCCGCCCGGAACCGGCGCGCGAAGGTGCGCGGGTTCAGGCCCGAGCGCTCGGTCATATGCCGGACCGGGTTGTCCACATGGTAGTTCTCGGCGATCCAGCCCTGGCACTCGGCGATCACCGCGTCCGACCCGTCGATCCGCCGCCCCATGGCCGCATAGGGCAGCTGCCCGTCGTCATGACTGGCCAGCAGGAACACCTTCGCCGTCTCCAGCGCCTGGCGGGGGCCGCACAGCCGGGCGATCAGCCACAGCGCCAGGTCCTGCCACGCCGTCACCGCGCCCGCGGTCACGATGCCGTCCGAGGCGCTGGACAGGCACAGCACGTCCCCGGCGCGCATGGTCACCCGCGGATAGCACCGGCGGAACAGGTCGTCATAGGCCCAGTGCGCCGCCGCCTCGCGCCCGTCCAGCAGCCCCGCCTCGGCCAGCACCAGCGAGCCGGAGCAGACCGAGCAGATCAGCGCCCCCGCATCATGCACCTTGCGCAGCCAGGCCATCTCGCGCGGATACTTGCCGCTCGGCGGCTGGGTGACAGGCGTGTACATGTCGCACAGGATCACCACATCCGGCCTGTCGATGGCGTCGATGGCTGCATGGGGCTCGACGACGACATTCCCGGCACAGCGGAACGCGGCCGCATCCGCAGCGACGATGCGCACGTCCAGCGCATCCTCGCGGGGCTCGCCCATGGTCATGTCGGGCCAGACCGAGCCCACCGAATACAGGACGTCGTACAGCCCGTACAGCACCGAGGGCGAGGTCTCGGCCGCCGCCAGGATGGCGATCAGAGGCTTGGTTTTTCCGGACATGTTTCCCCCTTGCACATCGATTTTGTCCAATATGGCCCGTTCCTGACGATTCTGCCACTCACGCGGAGCCGTCACGCCTGTAGGTTGCAAGGGCTGTGAAAATATTCCGGGAGCAATTAGCCATGAACATCCAGACCTCGATCCCAATCGATTTCCTGCGCGCCAGCCTGCGCGGAAAGGCGCTGTCGCCCGGCGAATCCGGCTACGACGACGCTCGGGCGCTCTGGAATGCCATGATCGACCGGCATCCCGTGGTCATTGTCAGGGCAGAAGGACCCGCCGACGTCGCCGCCACGGTCGACTTCGCGCGCAAGCAGGGCCTGCCGGTTTCGATCAAGGGCGGCGGCCACAACGTTGCCGGGCACGCAGTCTGCGATGGCGGAGTGATGATCGACCTCTCGCTGATGCGCGGCGTCCGGGTCGACCCCGAGGCGCGCCGCGCCCATGTCCAGGGCGGCGCCACCTGGGGCGATGTCGACAGCGCGACCCAGGCGCATGGCCTGGCCACGCCCGGAGGCCTGATCTCCGATACCGGAGTCGCCGGCCTCACGCTCAGCGGCGGCATCGGCTGGCTGCGCTCGCGCCATGGCCTCTGCATCGACAACCTGGTCTCGATGCAGGTGGTCACCGCCGACGGCAAGCTCGTCACCGCCAGCGCGGACAGCCACTCCGACCTGTACTGGGCGTTGCGCGGCGGCGGCGGAAACTTCGGCGTGGTGGTGGATTTCGAGTTCGCGCTGCACCCGCTCGGCCCCACGGTGATGTTCTGCGCGCCGATCTACCCGATCAGCGCCGGCCCCGGCCCGATCCGCTTCTGGCGCGACTTCGTCGCCGACAAGGGCGACCGGATCGGCTCGCTGGTCGAGTTCTCGACCGTCGCCGCCACCGCGGACTTCCCGCAGGAATTCTGGGGTCAGCGCTGCTACACCATCGCCGCCGTCTATGCGGGCGACGCCGACGAGGGCGAGCGGGTGATGCAGCCGCTGCGCGAGCAAGGCAAGCTGATCACGGATTTCTCGGGGCAGATGGACTATTGCGAGGTGCAGAAGCTGTTCGATGCCCAGACTCCAAAGGGCCAGTTCCGCAATTACTGGAAATGCCACTACATCGCCGAGATGTCCGACGCGCTGATCGACGAGGCGCTGGCGAATGCGGTGGCCAACCCATCGGACAATTCCATCAGCTCGCTGTGGGACCTTGGCGGCGCGGTCTCCTCGGTGCCGGCAGAGGCGACGGCGCTGGGCGACCGGTCCTTCGGTTGGCTCTATTCGCTGGACACGATCTGGCCCAATGCCGCGGATGACG
>DATHZU010000280.1:0-4280 GCA_035458445.1 Thermohalobaculum sp.
CTCTGGGCACCCTGAGGCGGGCCACGACGCTTGCCGCGCCGCTGCCGGACGCCTACCGGCTCAGCTCCTTGGTCGCCGCGTCCAGCCCGGCCAGGGTCATCGGGAACATCCGGCCGCCCATGATCTCGCGGATCAGGCCGATGGAATGGGTGTAGCCCCAGTGCTTTTCGGGCACGGGGTTGATCCACACCGCGTCGGGCCATTTCGCCAGCGCCCTGCGCAGCCAGACCTCGCCCGGTTCCTGGTTCCAGTGTTCGTTGGCGCCGCCGGGGTACAGGATCTCGTAGGGGCTCATCGAGGCGTCGCCGACGATCACCAGCTTGTAGTCGGGGCCGTAGGTATGCAGCACGTCCCAGGTGGGGGTCTGCTCGGACCAGCGCCGCCGGTTGTCGCGCCACAGCCCCTCGTACAGGCAGTTGTGGAAATAGTAGTATTCCAGGTGCTTGAACTCGGTGCGCGCCGCCGAGAACAGCTCCTCGGCCACCTTGACGTGGTCGTCCATCGAACCGCCGATGTCGAACAGCATCAGCACCTTGACCGCGTTATGCCGCTCGGGCCGGGTCTGGATGTCCAGGTAGCCGTGCTCGGCGGTCTTGCGGATGGTGCCGTCGAGGTCCAACTCCTCATGCGCCCCCTCGCGGACCCAGCGGCGCAGGCGCTTTAGCGCCACCTTGATGTTGCGGGTGCCGAGTTCCACCGTGTCGTCCAGGTTGCGGAACTGGCGCTTGTCCCAGACCTTCACGGCCCGGCGGTGGCGGCTTTCGTTCTGGCCGATGCGCACGCCCTCGGGATTGTAGCCATAGGCGCCGAAGGGCGAGGTTCCCGCCGTGCCGATCCACTTCGAGCCCCCCTGATGGCGGCCCTTCTGCTCCTCCAGACGCTGCTTTAGCGTCTCCATCAGCT
The DNA here is from genome assembly GCA_035458445.1 of Thermohalobaculum sp. Lineage (GTDB taxonomy): Bacteria > Pseudomonadota > Alphaproteobacteria > Rhodobacterales > Rhodobacteraceae > Thermohalobaculum. Next base: position 904 of record DATHZU010000280.1, read on the forward strand.
TCTCCCAACCGCCGAGGCTCTCGACCAGCGCCTTTTCCTCGTCGCTCAGGTGCTTCTCGGCCAGCTTGCGCAGCCATTCCTCGGGCAGGTCGACGGTTTCGACCCCTTCCTCGCCCTCGGGCTTTTCCAGCCCCTTGAACACCTCGCCGAAGGCCCGGTCGAAGCGGTCGAGATGGCGCTCGTCCTTCACCAGCGTAGCGCGCGCCAGGTAGTAGAACTCGTCCACGTCATAAATCACCAGCCCCGCATCCATCGCCTCGATCAGCGTCAGGTGCTCGCGCAGCGAGACCGGCACCTTGGCAGCCTTCAGCGCGAAGAAGAGCTTCAGAAACACTGCCTCAAAACTCCGGCAGCCAGCCCATCCGCGCGCCGATCACCAACACGAGCAGCGTCAGCAGCGTCAGCGGGATCGCATGGGCGAGCGCGTACTGGACGCGGTCGCGCATGTTTCCGCCGCGCCGCGCGGCGCGCATCCAGCCGATGGCACAACCGGCAACAAAGGCGATCCAGACCAGCATCCGCGTTTTCCCTTCAGGTTCTAGGCTTGCAGTTGGCGGCGCGCCTGCCCGGCCCGACCGCATAGGCGTTCCAGTCATCGGCCAGTTCGCGAGCAGCGGCTGCCCGGGAGCTGTCCGGCTCGGTCGCGTCGAGCGCATCGCTCTGCATGGAATAGAGCGCCGCCAGCCGCTCGTCCTGGCCATGCGCGGCCAGCACCGGCCACAGCGCCTCGGCATCGGCGATCACGGCGGCGTAACGCCCAAGCCGCAGCGACGCGCAGGCGGCCTCCAGCCTGATGCGCGCATGGCGGATGTCCGAGGGGCCATGGGCCGCGTCGCAGACCCTCGCCGCCGCGTCGAGCATGACCAGCGCGCGCTCGGGCGCCGGGCGCGACAGCACCCGGCCCGCCGTCACCAGGGTATGGCAGTGCTGCGGCGAGTTCGGCGCCTTCGCCTCGATCAGCACCAGCGCCTTGCCGATATCGGTCATCCGCCCGGACTCGGTCGACTCGCGCGAGAACACCCGCCCGATCAGCTGCGACCAGCGGTCCAGGGTTGCCCGGCGCAGGCGCGGAAGCGGCGGCGCGGCGCGGCCCTGCGGATTGATCCCCTCCAGGATGCTGCGCGCGCGCAGCTCGGTCTCGCGGCGGTCGAGCCCGGTTTCCATTGCGCCGGCATACAACAACCGCAGCATCAGATAATCGAGCTTGGTCGGCCACAGATGCGCGGCATCGTCGTTGAAGCTCGACATCCCCAGCCCGTACAGGTCGTTGGTCAGCCCCAGCGCCTGCGGCACCTCCTCCAGAAGGCAGTTCCGCGCCTCGTGAGGGCGCACATTGTCGGGGATGAAGATGGTCATCGCGTCGATCCGGCGCGACCGCGCCAGCGCCCGGGTGGTGGATTTGAGCGGATCGCGGACGAAGTCATCCCAGGCGACATTGCCGGGTGCAATGACGCAAACCGCGGCAGGCAACGTGTTCTCGAAGCGCTCGCCATCGACGAAACGCACATGCAGGTTGTTCGGAGCTGGCCCGCGAGAGATGCGAATGCCGGCATTCTCGCGCAATTGCGCCAGGTAGCGGTCGAGAAACTCCCCCACGTCCTCGGCGCCCGGCCCTTCCAGGCCAATCGAGACAGGGGTCTCGAAGCGGGTCAGATGCGCCCGCCGGGCACCGCCCTCCATCTCGTGGCTCATGACAGTGAACAGGCGTGCGAGATCGCCGTTGTCGTAGGACGTATGCCCCGCCGGCAGGGCGGTGCCCAGATGCGGAAATCCCGGCAGAGCCGCCGGCTGCACGGGCTGCGGCTGCGGCGCCCGTTGCGGCGCCGGGGTCGGCTCGGCCTGCATGCAGGCCGCCGCAAGCAGCGGCAGGATCAACAAGATTTTTCGGTATGAGAGCATCAGCGCTGATATTTGATGAAAGGTGTCACGGTGGCGATACGGTCATATAGCTGCCGCGCGGTCGTATTGAAATCCTGGGTCAGCCAGTAAACCGTGGGGCATCCTGCCGCGTCGGCAGCGGCGTAGACCGCCTGGATCAGCGCCCTGCCCGCCCCGCTGCCGCGGACATCGGGGTCGACATAGAGATCCTGCAGGTAGATCACGTTCTCGATCCGCCAGCAGTGGCGGTGGAACAGGTAGTGGGTCAGGCCGATAACCCTGCCATCCCGCTCGGCGACCAGCCCGTGGAAGTCCTGCGGGTCCTCCCCCAGCAGGCGGGCGAAGGTCGTGGTGTATACATCGTCCGGCACCGAGGTCCCGTAGAACTCCAGATAGCCGGTCCACAGGCGCCGCCAGTCGGCTTCGTCCTCGCGGCGCAGGGGTCGGACAGTGGTGGTCATGGTGGTTCCTCCGGTTCAGGCAAGGACCGCGAGCGTGAAGGTCGAGATCACCGTCGACATGATGATAGCAGCGGCGATGCGGTCGGTCGCCACTCCATAGCGCATCGCGACGACGAAGGGCATGGCGCCGCAGGGTCCGGCGGCAATCAGCACCATCTTGTCGGGCCAGGTGCCTCCCGGCGCGCCCAAGGTCACCGCCGTCAGCACGATTAGTGGCATGACGGCCACCTTGACCAGCGCCGCCGCCAGCGAGGCGCCGCCGAACCTGGACAGGGGCACGGCGCTCATGATCACGCCGAGCGAGAACAGCGCCGCGGGGGCAGCGGCGTTGCCGAGGAAGCGCGCGAAGTTGACCAGGCCATCGTGCAGGGGGATATCCAGGGCCAGGACAGCGGCCCCCAGCGCCAGCGCCACCATCAGTGGGTTGCGCGCCAGCATGGTCAGGACCTTCACGATCCCGCCCTCGCGATGCGACAGCACGTCCATCACCATCACCGTCCCGGCGAAGACGATGGTGGAATCCACCGTGATGATCGCCACCATGGGCAGTGCGGCCTCGGCGCCGTAGAGGGCGGTGGCGATGGGCAGGACAAAAAACACCGTGTTGGTGAAGCAGCAGGTCATTCCCAGCAGCAACGACTCGCGAGGGCCGACCCCGAGGGCGAAATGCGCAAGCGCCGCAAACCCCAGGTAGATGGCGATCTCGCAGGCGAGATAGCCCAGCACTGCGCCCCACTCGAAGCCCGCTACGTTTGCGGTGACGAGCAGATGGAACGTGACGGCCGGGACGGCCATCAGAAAGACGAAGCGGTTGATCCCCTCGGCCGTGGCGCGGTCGAAGACCCCCCGCCTACCCAGCAGATAGGCGATGGCAGGCACGGCAAAGACCGGCAGGATGGCTGTGGAAAGAGCTTCGAAAAAGCCTGACACGGGCGCGCGTTCCTTCGTTATGGCGGCAGGCTATCCGGGGCCGAGGACCGGATTATCCCCCCTGCCTGCGGGCCAGGAACGCCAGCCGCTCGAACAGGTGCACGTCCT
>DATHZU010000281.1:0-16343 GCA_035458445.1 Thermohalobaculum sp.
CAAGCGGCGTCTCGACAATCGCGGCGCGGTCCCCCCCCCCCGCTGGGGGGAGGGTTAGGGAGGGGGTCCGCAGGGGAGGGTCAGCGAGGGCGAACGCCGCGCCTCAGATCGTGGCGTTGATCCCGCCCGCGTCCATCACGATGTTCTGGCCGGTCATGTAGCCCGCATGCTGCGAGCACAGGAACGCGCCCATGGCGCCGAATTCCTCGACCGTGCCGAAACGGCCAGCCGGGCTGGCCTTGACCCGCTCGGCATGGACCTCCTCGACGGGGCGGCCGGTCTTCTTGGCGATGCCGGCGCTGGTCGAGCGCAGGCGGTCGGTGTCGAACGGCCCCGGCAGCAGGTTGTTGATCACCACGCCCTTCCGGATCACCCGGCGCGCCAGTGCCGCCACCGCGCCGGTCAGCCCGGCCCGGGCGCCGTTCGACAGCTCCAGCGTCGCGATCGGCGCCTTCACTGAACCGGAGGTGATGTTGACGATCCGGCCCCAGCCGCGCTCCATCATGCCGTAGACGGTGGCGTGGATCAGGGCGATGGGCGTGATCATGTTGCCCTCGACGGCCTTGCGCCAGTCGTCCAGGGTGAAGTTCTGGAAGTCGCCCGGCGGCGGGCCGCCGGCGTTGTTGACTAGGATGTCCGGCTGCGGACAGGCTGCCAGCACGGCGGCGCGGCCCGCCTCGGTGGTGATGTCGCAGGCGACGGGCGTGACCTTGACCCCGTATCTGGCGGCGATCTCGGCGGCGGTCTTCTCGATCGCCTCCTTCGTTCGGGCGCAGATGGTCAGTTCCACCCCCTCGGCGGCCAGCGCCTCGGCGACGCCGCGCCCCAGCCCCTTCGATGCCGCGCAGACGATGGCCTTGCGTCCCTTGATGCCCAGATCCATGCCGTTCTCCCATCCGTGGATTATCCGTGGCCCCCTTCATCCACGAAGTTTGCAACCCCGTCCAGTTTCGGATCAAATCGGGCGCAGGAATTCCGGTGAGCGGGAGAACCCATGTTCGACCTGACAGGCAAGGTGGCGCTGGTGACCGGCGCCGGGCGGGGCCTCGGGCGCACCATCGCGCAGGCGCTGGCTGGGCAGGGCGCGCTGGTGGTGGTGAACGGGCGCGACCCGGCGCCGCTGGAGAAGACCGCCGGGGCGATCCGGATGGCGGGCGGCCGAGCTGCGGCGATGGCGGCGGATATCTGCGATGCGGCGGACCGCGCGAAGCTGTTCGAGCGGCTGCGGGCGGACCACGGCAGGCTCGACATCCTGGTCAACAATGCGGGGGCCCGGGCCCGGAAGACGCTGGGCGAGTTCGAGGCCGGAGACATGGAACGGGTCGCGGCCACAAACCTCTTCGCACCCTTCGAGCTCAGCCGCCTCGCGGCGCCGCTGATGATCGCGCAAGGCGGCGGGCGCATCGTCAACGTTGCCTCGATCGCCGGCCCCATCGCGCGCGGCGGGGACGCCGCCTACACCGCCACCAAGGCCGGCGTCATCGGCCTGACCCGGGCGCTGGCTGCCGAGCTTGGTCCCCACGGGATCACCGTCAACGCCATCGCGCCGGGATACTTCGCCACCGAAGCAAATACGGAGATGGCACAGGACCCGCAGATCGCCGCCTGGCTGAAGACCCGCACCTCGCTGGGACGCTGGGGGCGCCCGGACGAGATCGGCGGCGCGGCGGTGTTCCTGGCCTCGGACGAGGCGAGTTTCGTGACCGGCCACCTTCTGGTGGTGGATGGCGGCCATGTGAGCCATTTCTGAGGGGTGGCCGCGGGTCCGGCGCCCAGGGCAAGCGGAGGCCGCAATTCCCGCGATCCCGGCTCATTTCGGTTTGCTCGCCGGCCAGCGAGCTAACTTCCGCGCTGCCCCGCAGGCGGCGCCAGATAGTAGGGCAGCTTCTCGACCGATGGCGCCCAGGTGCCGGCGCGCTGCAGGTCGTCCATGTGATCGGCGATCCCGCCAAGCGTGGTGAACCAGACCTTTCTGGACGCGAGCGTCTCCTCGATCCAGCGTTCCACCAGGCGCCATCGCGCCAGCCGGCCGGTCAGGAAAGGATGCACGATCAGCATGAAGAAGCCGCCGGCTTCGTATTGCGCCTCGAATTCTTCCCAGAAACCGGCCAGCCCGGCCGACGGCGCCCGGACCGGCATCATGTAGCCGATCTCGTCGTAATGGGCGAAGGGGGGCCAGTCGTCCGTTCCCCAATGCACCGGCATCTCGTAGAGCCGCCCCTTCGGCGCCTCGAGCACATGGGGTATGTCGTCGCCCATCAGCGAGCTGTCATAGACCATCCCATGCTCCAGCATCAGGTCCACCACCTCGTCGGTAATGTTGTAGACCGGCGCCCGGTAGCCGCGCGGCGTTCGCCCGCAGATGCGCCTGTGAGCGTCCAGCGCCTTTTCGAACCATTCCCGCTGGTTGCCATGGGTCGCGATCGGATCCTCGTGGATATACCCGTGATGGCCGATCTCGTGGCCGTCCTTCAGGATCGCCTCCACCGTGTCGGGATAGGTCTCCAGGCACCAGCCGGGAATGAAGAAGGACTGCTTCAGCCCGAACCGGCGATAGGTGTCCAGGATCCGGGGCAGCGCCACATTCGGCCCGTAGCGGCCCATGGTGATGGGATAGAGCCGCCGATGGCTGTCGTCGGGCCTGGCGATATGGATCAGGCTGTCCGCATCCATGTCGAAGGTGATCGCCACCGCGCATCGCGCCCCGCCGGGCCAGGGGATCGGGTTGCGGATCATCGGTCAGCCTCCCTCCAGGACATGGGCATTCTGGACATCCCAGCTCAGCCAGGCCGAGGCGCCGGTGGACAGATCGAGATTGACCAGGTCGCGCTCCTGCATCTGGACCTTGAACTCGTGGCCGTCCGCGCTCTCGAGGAAGAGGGTGACGACCGAGCCGATGAACTCCTCCGAGATCAGGGTGCAGCGCACCTTGTTGCCGGTGCCCGGCTCGTCCGTGCCCAGCGAGACCAGATCGGCGGAGACGACGAAGCTGGTGCTCTGACCCGTTCGCACAACGAAATCCGGCCGCTTCGCGATAAAGGCGCCGGCCGGGGTTTCGACCCTGATGCCTTCCTCGCTCGCCTCGGCCACCTTGCCCGTCAGGATGTTGTTGCGCCCGACGAATTCGGCCACGAAGCGGTTGGCGGGCGCCCGGTAGATGTCCTTCGGCGAGCCGATCTGGGCGATGTCGCCCTGGCTCATGATCACCACCCGGTCGGCCATGGCGAAGGCCTCGGACTGCGAGTGGGTCACGTAGACGAAGGTGATGCCGAGCTCCTTCTGCAGCCGGGTCAGCACGCCCTGCATGCGGATCACCAGATTGGCGTCCAGCGCCGACAGGGGCTCGTCCAGCAGCAGCATCTGCGGCTCGATGACCAGCGAACGGGCCAGCGCCACGCGCTGTTTCTGGCCACCTGAGAGCGTATCCACGTTGCGCTCGGCGAATTCGGCGATCTGCATCCGGTCGAGCCAGTCGAGCGCCCGCTTGCGGCGTTCGGTCTTCCCCACGCCCCGCATCTTCAGACCGAATTCCACGTTCTCGCGGGCGGTGAGGAAAGGGAAGAGCGCCAGCGATTGCCAGACCAGCGGCGTGTCCCGCTCGTGCGGCTTGACCTCGTTCATCAACTGCCCGTCGATCCGGATCTCGCCGGCGGTCGGCCTCTCCAGGCCGGCCAGCATGCGCAAGGTCGTGGTCTTGCCACAGCCCGACGAGCCCATGATCGCCATGAACTCGCCCCTGTGGATGTCCAGCGTCATGTCGCGCACGGCGACGAAATCGCCGAAGCGCTTCTCCACGTTGCGGAAGGTGACGAGGGGCTGGGTCATGTCAGGAATGGCTTCTTATCTGGCGGCTGATGAAGATCAACTGGGCGAGGATCACCAGCGTCATGGAGGTGAGGAAGACGAAGGTGCCGATGGCGTTGACCTGCGGGTCGATATTGCCCTGGACGATCTCGAGGATCATCACCGGCACGGTCTTGTTGAGCCCCGACACGAACCAGGCGACGGCGAACTCGTCGAAGGATACCGCTGCCGTCAGGCAGAGCGCCGAGACAATGGCGGGCGCCGCGAAGGGCAGGATGACGTGGCGCATCGTCTGCCACTCGGTGCCGCCGAGGTTCCAGGCGGCCGCCTCCAGGTCCGGGTCCATCTGGTGCAGCCGCAGCCGGATGATCGCCATCGCGAAGGGGGCGGTCAGCACCGAATGGGCCAGGATCACCGACCAGAGCTGCCCCGACATGCCGAGCTTCGACAGCCAGGCCAGCATCGCCAGCGCCATGATGATCAGCGGGATCGTGGGCGGCAGCAGGATCAGGGCCAGGTACGGACCCTTGAAGCGGAAACTGTAGCGGAAATCGGAATAGGCGGTGCAGAAGCCGAGCGCGGTGCCGAGGGCCGCGCTGCTGGCCGACACGATCACCGAGTTCAGCGCCGCCTGCCAGACATCCGGGTCGCTGAGGATCTTCTCGTACCACTCGGTCGAGAACGAGCCGAGCGGGATCGTCGGGAAGCGCTGCGAGTTCAGCGAGAAGATCAGGCTGAAGACGATCGGCGCGAAGACGAAGGTGAAGATGAAGGCGACATAGGCGCCGAGGATCAGGTTCAGGGCCCGGCTCTCGTTCATCGCGCGCCCCCCTTGCGATAGGCGAGTGCGATGGCCGTGAAGGCGATGATGAACAAGGTCAGCATCATCATGATCGCCACCACCGCGGCGCGCGGCCATTGCTGGCCGGATTTGGTGGTGTCGAGGATCAGGATCGGCAGGGTCGGCTCCTGGCTGCCGCCCAGGTAGAAGGGCGCGACGAAATCGCCGAAGGACAGGATGAAGCAGAACAGCGCCGCCACGATCAGGCCGGTCTTGGACAGCGGTATCACCACCCGCCAGATCGTCGCGAAAGGCTTGCAGCCCAGGTTCTTCGCCGCCTCGATCAGGGTCTTGTCGGTATTGGCCATGGTGACCGTCTGCAGGATCACCGCCAGGGGCAGGGTCAGGGTCAGATAGCCGACGACGGTGCCGAAATGGGTGTTCAGCATCTTGAAGGGTCCGAGCCCCACATAACCCAGGATCGCGTTCAGGACCCCGCTTTCCGACAGGATCACGTACCACGAGAAGGTGCGCACCAGATAGGATGTGAAGAACGGGATGATCAGCAGGAAGATCGCCCAGCGGCGCACCCCGTCCGAGGCGCGGAAGGCCAGCGCCCAGGCCGCCGGGAAGGCCACGATCATCGCCACCGCGGCGCTGAGGGAAGCGATGAAGAGCGTGTACCAGTAGCTGTCCCAGAAATAACCCCGGGTCATCATCTTCTGCCAGTTCACGAACTCGAAGGCCTCGGTCATGCGATAGTTCTTCACCACGAAGAACGAGATCGCGACCATGAAGAGCACCGGCCCGACAAAGAACAGAAGCTGCCAGACGATGATCGGCAGGCGCCAGGTCAAGGCGTAAAGATCGATCTTGCGTTTCAAGCTCTACCCGCTGCCGTTTTCATCCGGGCAGGAAACGGGCAGCCCGCCGGCTGCCCGCTCCCCTTGGGTCCACGCCGGGTCAGGCGTTCTTGTACTCCGACCAGAAGTCGTTCCAGTCTTCCAGGCTCTGCTGCTGCGGGATGTTGCGGTAGTGGATGCGGCCCTGGCTGATCAGCGCGATCGGGTCGTTGGCCATGCCTTCCACCTGATGGCTGCGCTGAGCCTCCTTGGCGTCGGCCTCCTGCAGCTTGGCGCGGCCCGCCTTGGTGATGCAGAAGCCCGGATAGGCCAGCATCTGCGCCGATTTCACCTGGCCCGCGGGCGAGAGCATGTACTGGATGAACTTCTTGCAGATGTCCGCCTTCTCCGAGCCGATGCCGATCGAGTAGCTCTCGGTCCACTGGATGCCGCCCTCTTGCGGGATGACCGAGGCGACCGGGGCGCCGTCGCGCTCGAGCACGCCGGTAATCCAGTCGCCGATTCCGCACATGGCCAGCATCTCGCCGTTCTTCAGCCCGTTGAAGGTGCCGCCATAGTCGAAATAGCCGCCGATCTGCGGCCGCAGGCTCATGGTGGTGTCCTGCACCGCCTGCCAGGCGGCATCATCCAGGTCCCACAGCTTGGCGCCGTTGCCGTTCTTCAGGCTCATCATGCCCAGGTTCGGCAGGTGCCAGTCGAAATGGCCGACCTTGCCCTTGATCTCTGGCTTCCAGAAGGCGGTGTAGCTCTGCGCCTCCTCGGCGCTGACCGCGGTCGTGTTGTACGAGACCCCCAGATGCCCGCCGCGCACCATCATGGAATAGAGCTTGCCATCGGCCCAATGGCCAGGGAACTGCTCGAAATCCGGGTGCAGCATGTCGTCGAACGGGTAGTCGGCGGCGTTCAGTTCCTGAATGTAGCCAGCTGCGTTGAGCTGCTGTACGAACTCGGCGTCCGACAGGATGATGTCGTAGGTGCCCGGAGGGGACTGGGCGATCAAGGCCAGCATGTTGTCGCCGCCGGCATAGTATTTCGGCACGAACTTGACGTTGTTGGCGGCCTCGAACTCGCCGACGATATCGGGCTCGCCATGGCCATACCAGGCGAGCATGTTGATCTCGGTCGTCTGCGCCCAGGCGCGGCTGACGAACGGGGCCGACAGCGCCATGCCGCCGCCGATGCGCAATACGTCCCGCCTGTGCAACCGGGTTCCGGTCTTCCTGGTGTTTTCGGTCATTGTTTCCTCCGCTGCTTGTCCCGGCCTTCTGTGAGGCCTGCCGATTAGTCTTGGATCGCTCCGCCGTTCCGCCACCGTAGTGGCAAGAATCGCTTTTAGGAAATTTATCGAACATATGGACCCATAACGATCCTAAATTTCCGGTTGGTCCGCGGCGGCAGGCGGCCGCAGAACGCCCTCGATGGTCTCGGTCAGGCATTCCGCGACCATGTTCCCGGTGCTCCCGAGGCGCGTCTGACGGTAGAACAATCCGATTCTGAGTGGCTCCAGTTCAGGAAGGCCTTCGTCCGGGGCAATCCGGCGCATTCCGTCCAGCAGCGTCGAGCCGGTCAGGCTGGAGAATCCCAGCCCGTCGAGAACGGCCTGCTGCACGGCGCCGATATTGGGGCTGGAGAACACCACGTCCCAGCCGCGCCGGGCGCGTTTCAGCGCATCGGTCATGCGTTGGCGGTAGACGCAGCCCGGCGGATGCGCCACCAGGGGCAGATCGCCGAAGTCGCCCGGGCGCATGCCGTCCGCGCCAGTCCAGAACGGGTGTTCCTGCCACCTTCTGACCAGGAATTGCGGGTCGCCGCCCTGGTAGAGCGCGACCGCCATGTCGATCTCGTCCTTCAGAAGCGCATCGAGCAGGTTTTGCGACAGATCGCACTGAATCGAGAACCCCTGCTCGCCGCGGGCCTTCCACAGCTCGGTCAGATCGCGTTGCAGCAGGCGCACCGCGTAGTCCAGCGGAAGGCCGATGCGCAGGCTTTCGTCCTTGGCGTGCTTCTCGAATATCCCCAGCGCCAGGTCGTTGAGCTGCAGGATTTGCCGCGCGTGCATCGCCAGCGCCTCGCCCTTCTCGCTGACCTGCATCGACCGGCCCTTCTGCCGGATCAGCTTGTAGCCGACCAGCTCTTCCAGCCGCTTGACCTGCAGGCTGATCGCCGGCTGCGAGCGCCCCAGCAGATCGGCCGCGCGGGTGAAGTTCTGCACCTCGATCACCGTGACAAAGGTGCGCAGGAGTTCGGTCGGGAGGTTGACGGTCCGCATGACCTCTCGAATTAAGTTTCGTTATCGTTTGATTGCAACAATAAATTTTCCAAATTCCAGGGCGGCCGATACGCTTGCCCCATGAACCGCGACGCGTTCCATAAACTGTTCAAATCGCCGGGACCCGTGGTCCTGCCGGTGATCCATGTTCTCGACAACGACCGGACCGCGCGCAACGTCCGCGAGGTGATCGGCGCGGGTGCGGCCGGGTGCTTCCTGATCAACCATGACTTCGAGCCCGCCCGGTTCCTGCCGATCATCCGGCATATCCGCGACCGCTTCCCCGCGCTCTGGATGGGCGTGAACTTCCTGGCCGTGACCGGGCGCGATGCCTTTCCCATGCTGGGCGAGTTGGCGCAGCAGGGATGCATGGTCGACGCTTACTGGGCCGACGACGCGCGGATCGACGAGTTCGGCGCGAACGCCGAGGCCCGCGAGATCGCCACGATCTACGATGATTGCGGTTGGGACGGACTCTATTTCGGCGGCACCTGCTTCAAGAAGCAGCGCGAGGTGGACCCGGCAAACTACGGCGACGCGGCGCGCGAGGCCTGCGCCTTCATGGATGTGGTGACGACCTCCGGGCCCGCGACCGGGAAGGAGGCCGACCTCGGCAAGATCGGGACCTTCCGCGCCGCCATCGGCGACACCGCTCTGGCGCTTGCCTCGGGCATCACGCCGGAAAACGCCGCGAGTTATGCCGGCGTGGACTGTTTCATGGTGGCCACGGGGATCAACATCGAGGGCAATTTCTACGACATCGACCCCAGCCGACTGCACGCGCTGATGCAGGTCACCCGGCGTCTGGGACAAGGAGGCAACGCATGACCGACCAAGCCAAGGGCCCGCGCGACGACCGCTGGTATCTGAGTATCATGGCCCCGAACACCAAGGGCGAGAAATTCGCCTGGCTGGACCCGACCTCGATCTACATCAACGGAAACGCCTTCAATGATCTGCTCGATGACCTCATGGCCGATCTCGCAGGCGTCCGATACGACGTCGTCGGCGGCCTCGACGCGATGGGCTTCGTGCTCGGCTCTGCGCTCGCCGCCCGGTCCGGCGTCGGTTTCCTGCCGATCCGCAAGGCCGGCAAGCTGTGCGTCGACACCGACAAGATCACATTCGGGAATTACTCCGGCCGGACCCAGGACATGGAGGTGCGCAAACCGGCCTTCGCACCTGGGACGCGGGTCCTGTTGGCCGACCAGTGGGTCGAGACCGGCGGGACGATGGACGGCGCAATCCGATTGGTCGAGCGCCAGCACGGAATCGTGGCAGGCCTGGTGGCGATTGCCATCGAGGAGAACGAGCGGACCGACCAGTATCGCCGGACATTCCCCTGTGTCTCCGCGGTCGTTCAGGGATCGCGCTGGCAAACCGAATGCAACGCTCAGTCCCTGAGCAGTTTCGACAGCTACAAACCCGAGATGGCATTCCCGGTGCGAAACGCAGGCTGACCAATCGCGCCGCCGGACACGGGCGTTGCGGACACCTGATCGCTTCGCAGCGAGCGGGCACTCACGGCGCATAATCCCGCCTCAGCTCTCGAACCGGGTCTCGCCCCGCCGGTGTTCGTCGATCGGCAGTTCCAGATGCACCGGCTGGTGGGCGCGCTGGGCGCAGTGCTGGCGCGGGCACAGGCGGCAGTTGATGCCGATGGGGGTCAACAGGTCCGGGTCGCCGATCTGGAACGGCTGGGCGTAGGCCAGCTTGGACGCATGCTCGATCGAGCAGCCCAGCGTCACCGCCAATCGGTTGTCCTGGCTGAGGCGCCCCAGCACCGGGCGGTCAACGGTCCGGTTGATGGTGAAATAGCGCGACCCGTCCGGCATCTCGACGAATTGCGGGATGATCCGCCCGGGCATGCGGAACGAGACGTGGATATCCAGCCGCGGGCAGGCGCCGCCATATTGCGCCAGGTGGATCGCGGTGGCGTTGAACCGCTTGGTCACGTTGCCGGCCTTGTCGATCCGCATGAAGAAGAACGGCACCCCCTGGGCACCGTCGCGCTGCAACGTGGTCAGCCGATGGCAGACCTGCTCGAAGGAAACCCCGAAGCGCGCCGCCAGGTGGTCGGTGTCGTAGTGGCTGGCCTCGGCCTCGTCGCGGAAGGGATCGTAGGGCATCAGCACGGCGGCGGCGAAGTAGTTCGCCAACTCCACCCGGCAGCGCGCCTGTTCGCGCGGGCCGGTAATGCCGGCCTCGGCGGTCAGCCGGTCGATGGTCTCGCGGTGCTCCAGCAGACCGGCGACATGGGTCAGCTGGAACACCTTGTTGGGATAGTCCAGCCCGTCCGACAGCAGGATGCGCCGCTCGCGCTCGTCATAGTAGCGCAGCGCATTCGGCATCGCCCCGATCGGCACCGGCTCGACCGAGATGCCCAGCCGGTGGTCGAGGCGCCGCTTCAGCCAGCCATAGAGGTCGCCGGTCTCGACATCCTCGCCATCGCGGAAGGCCTCGGCGGCGCGCTCGAGCGGGTCGAAGTGGTTGCGGTGGGCGCGGAACAGATCGTGGACCACGGTCTCCGGGCTGGTGCCCATGAAGCGCTGCACCGCATCGGTGTCGCCGCCGGTCAGCGACAGCAGCCGCTCGGTCAGCGCGCGGTGGTTCTTGTGCAGCGCCAGCAGGCTGCGGGCGACGTTCGGGCAATGGTCCAGCGCGGCGCGCAACTCCTCGATGTCGGGCTTGGTGGCGGCGAAGACCGGGTCCTGGAAGGCGTTGCGCAGATCCGCCAGCGCCGCCGGGCCTTCGTCCTTCACCAGGTCGCGCCAGTCGACGCCGTAGACCTCGGAGAGCCGCAGCAGCACCTGCACCGACAGGCTTCGCTGGTTGTTCTCGAGCAGGTTGATATAGGCCGGGCTCAGGCCCAGCGCATTGGCCATCTCGGCCTGGGTCTGCCGGTTTTCGCGCCGGAGCTGCCGCAGGCGCGGCCCGACGAAATTCTTTTTCGGTTTCTGCATCCTAATGACCCGCGCGGCTTTCCGCTGTGTGGAACAGGGTTTACAATACTTACAAAACCCGTGTTTGTAAACTACAATTACAACTTGGCGACCCGGTTTCCTTCGTCTCCAGCGGTACGACCGTGTTAAGCGAATGCTGACACCGCCAACCGGACACAGCGCCGGGCGCACCGACCAGACAAAGGGGAACCACCATGAAGACCGGCCAGACCCACCTGTTCATTCCCGGCCCCACCAACGTTCCGGAGGATGTGCGCCAGTCGATGAACGTGCCGATGCAGGACATGCGGGCGCCGGACTTCGGCGACCTGACCAGGCCGCTGTTCGCCGGGCTGAAGCGGGTGTTCAAGACCGAGACCGGCCGGGTCTTCATGTATCCCTCGTCGGGCACCGGCGCCTGGGAGGCGGCGATCACCAACACCCTGAACGAAGGCGACAAGGTGCTGATGAGCCGCTTCGGCCAGTTCAGCCACCTGTGGGTCGACATGGCCCAGCGCCTGGGTCTGGACGCGCATGTGATCGACTGCGAGTGGGGCACCGGCGTGCCGCTCGAGGAATATGCCGCCGTTCTGGAAGCCGACAAGCGTCACGAGATCAAGGCGGTCTTCGCCACCCAGAACGAGACCGCGACCGGCGTCGGATCGGACATCGCGGGGGTGCGCAAGGTGCTGGACGCCTGCAATCACCCGGCGCTGCTGTTCGTCGACGGCGTTTCGTCGATCGGCTCGGTCGAGTTCCGGATGGACGACTGGGGCGTCGACCTGGCGGTCGCCGGCTCGCAGAAGGGCTTCATGCTGCCGGCTGGCCTCAGCATGCTGGGTGTTTCGGCCCGCGCGCTGGAGATCGCGAAAAAATCCACCATGCGGCGCTGCTATTTCGACTTCGCCGACATGCTGAAGCTGAACGACGACGGCTACTTCCCCTACACACCGCCGACGCAGCTGTTCCACGGGCTGAAGGCGTCGCTGGTGCGGATCGAGGCCGAGGGGCTGGAGAACGTCATCGCCCGCCACCACCGGCTGGCCGAGGGCGTGCGCCGGGGCATCGCGGCCTGGGACGGCTGCAGCCTCTGCGCCAAGGCGCCGAAATGGCACTCGGACACCGTCTCGGCCATCGTGGTTCCCTCCGAGATCGACGCCCGCGACGTGATCCGGATCGGCTACGAGAAGTACAACGCCTCGTTCGGCTCGGGCCTCAGCAAGGTCATGGGCAAGGTGTTCCGGATCGGCCATCTGGGCGACCTGAACGAAGGCATGTGCCTGACCGCGCTCGCCATCGCCGAGATGGCGCTGAACGATGCCGGGGCGCGGGTCGAGCTGGGCTCGGGCGTCGCGGCGGCGCAGGCCTGGTTCCGCGACAGCACCGGCACAGCGACGCTCAGGCTGGCCGCCGAGTAGCCCGCTCCGGACATCTGGGGCAGCAAATCCATGCCGCCGGGCCAGCCCCGGCGGCATTCGCATTTGACTGGCGCGCCGCGAAATCTGCGGATTTGCCGCTTCCGTGCTTGGCCTCGCCGTTCAAGCCGTTACACTCGCGGCGAAATCATTAGATGAATCGGTCTGACATCCGAGGGGAGAAGAAAATGAGGACACGCGCCGCGGTCGCATTCGAGGCCGGCAAGCCGCTGGAGATCACCGAAGTCAATCTGGAAGACCCGAAGGCCGGCGAGGTGATGGTCGAGATCAAGGCCACCGGCATCTGCCACACCGACGAGTTCACCCTGTCGGGCGCCGACCCGGAGGGCGCCTTCCCGGCGATCCTGGGCCACGAGGGCGCGGGCGTGGTGGTCGAGGTGGGGCCGGGGGTCAAGTCGCTGAAGAAGGGCGACCACGTGATCCCGCTCTACACGCCCGAGTGCCGCGAGTGCGAATACTGCCTGAACCCGAAGACCAATCTCTGCCAGGCGATCCGCTCGACCCAGGGGCAGGGGGTGATGCCGGACGGCACCTCGCGCTTCACCACGCTCGATGGCGAGAAGATCCTGCACTACATGGGCTGCTCGACCTTTTCGAACCACACGGTGCTGCCCGAGATTGCACTGGCCAGGGTCCGCGAGGACGCGCCGTTCGACAAGATCTGCTATATCGGCTGCGGCGTGACCACCGGTATCGGCGCGGTGATCAACACCGCCAAGGTCGAGATCGGCTCGCGCTGCGTGGTCTTCGGTTTGGGCGGCATCGGGCTGAACGTGATCCAGGGCCTGCGGCTGGCGGGCGCCGACCAGATCGTCGGCGTCGACCTGAACCCGGCCCGCAAGGCCCATGCCGAGCGCTTCGGCATGACCGATTTCGTCAACCCCAAGGAGGTCGGCGGCGATCTGGTGCCCTATCTGGTCGACCTGACCGGCGGCGGCGCGGACTACAGCTTCGAGTGCATCGGCAATGTCACCACCATGCGCCAGGCGCTGGAATGCGCCCACAAGGGCTGGGGCGAGTCGATCATCATCGGCGTGGCGCCCGCCGGGGCCGAGATTTCCACCCGCCCCTTCCAGCTGGTCACCGGCCGGTCCTGGCGCGGCACTGCCTTCGGCGGGGCGCGCGGGCGCACCGACGTGCCGAAGATCGTCGACTGGTACATGGAGGGCAAGATCGAGATCGACCCGATGATCACCCACACCCTCAGCCTGCCCGACATCAACAAGGGTTTCGACCTGATGCATGCGGGCGAGTCGATCCGCAGCGTGGTTGTGTACTGACCGGTCGGGCGGGGACCGGCATGAATCCCCGTATGACGCTTCGGGCGCGCATCTTTGTGAACGGCGGGCCGCGGGGTGCGTGTTAAGTCACGAAGACCAGAACCGTTCGTGTAACAAAGGTAAGTGGAGGAAACTGCAATGGCCTACATGACTAGCACGGTGACCCGAAAGGCCACGTTCAACGCGCCGCTGCCCGAAGTCTGGGGGCTGGTCGGCAACTTCCACGGCGTGCACCATTGGCATCCGGCGGTCGCCGACTCGATCCGCGAAACCGCCGGCGGCGAGGAGTTCAGGCTGCTGAAACTGGAAGGCGGCGGCGAGATTCTCGAGCATCTGGTCGGCAAGACGACCCACAGCTACACCTACGCCATCATCCGCAGCCCGCTGCCGCTGGCGCATTACGAGGCGAAAATCGAGGCCAACACCGCCGGCGCCGGGACCGAGATCACCTGGAGCTCCAGCTTCACCGCCACGGCGGATGGCGCCGAGGAGATCGTCGCAGGTATCTACGAGGCCGGGCTGGGCGCGTTGGCCGAGCGGTTCAACGGCTGAGCGGAGCGCGGCGGGCCGGGTGCGATCCGGCCTTGCCCTCGGCACGGCTGTGGACTAGTTCCCCCCCGTTACCGACCGGCGAGAGGAGCGCGCGCCCATGTCCATCCCGCAGCAGGGCGGCGGCCCGATCGAAAGCCGCGACGATCTGGTCGGGTTCCTGGCCTCCGGATGCAAGCCGGCCGAGCGCTGGCGCATCGGCACCGAGCACGAGAAGTTCGGCTACCGCCTGTCCGACCACAAACCGCTGCCTTACGAAGGCGCCTGCTCGATCCGCGCCATGCTGGAAGGCCTGCGCGACCGCTTCGGCTGGAACCCCATCAGCGAGGGCGGCAACATCATCGGGCTGGAGAAGGACGGCGCCAATGTCAGCCTGGAACCGGGCGGGCAGCTGGAGCTGTCCGGCGCACCGCTCGAGACCATCCATCAGACCTGCGACGAGGTGAACAGCCACCTCGCCGAAGTGAAGGAGATCGCCGACGCCATCGGTGCGGGCTTCATCGGCCTCGGCGCCGCGCCGGTTTGGCGCCACGAGGACATGGATACCATGCCCAAGGGCCGCTACGGCATCATGAAGCGCTACATGCCGAAGGTGGGCACGCGCGGTCTGCACATGATGTTCCGCACCTGCACGGTGCAGGTGAACCTGGATTTCGGCTCCGAGGCGGACATGGTGCAGAAGTTCCGCACCGCCCTGGCCCTGCAGCCGGTAGCGACCGCGCTGTTCGCCAATTCGCCGTTCTGGGAGGGCGAGCCGGCCGGGCGCCTCAGCTACCGCGCCCATTGCTGGCAGGACCTCGACCCCGACCGTACCGGCATGCTGCCATTCGTCTTCGAGGACGGCTTCGGCTTCGAGCGGTATGTGGACTATGCGCTCGACGTGCCGATGTACTTCGTCTACCGCGACGGCAGATATATCGATGCCTCGGGACAGTCGTTCCGCGATTTCCTCGACGGCCGCCTGCCGGCTCTGCCGGGCGAGATACCGACGCTCAGCGACTGGGCGGATCACCTGACGACAATCTTCCCGGAAGCGCGGATCAAGAAGTACATGGAGATGCGCGGCGCTGATGGCGGGCCCTGGCGGCGCCTCTGCGCGCTGCCGGCGCTGTGGGTCGGGATGATGTACGACCAGGCCGCGCTGGACGCCGCCTGGGACATCGCCAAGGACTGGACCCACGAGCAGCGGGTGGCGCTGCGCGCCGATGCAGGACGGCTCGGGCTGAAGGCCAGCATCGCCGGGCGCAGCCTCCGGGACGTGGCCAGCGAGGTTCTGGCGGTCTCCGAGGCAGGGTTGAAGGCCCGCGCCCGGGCCGGAGCGTTCGACCGCGACGAGACCCACTTCCTGAGCGCGCTGAACGATATCGTCAGCACCGGCAAGACCGCGGCGGACGAGTTGCTCGAGCGTTATCACGGCGACTGGGGCGGCGATCTGGACCGGATCTACGCCGACTACAGCTACTGACCCGCAGGGCGCGGTGGATCACTCCGCCGCCCGGATCACCTTCTCCATCTCGTCGAAGGACACCGGCCAGAACCCCGACAGGAAGCCGACCGCCTCCTGTTCCGAGATTTCGGAACGGTTGCCGTCGAAGTCACGGGCCTGGCCGATGGTGTAGCGCAGCTCGGTGCCGGATTCGGTCGCCGTCAGATGATAGGTCTCCGGCATCGTGATGCCCTCGCGCCCCGGATCGCCGATCCGGGTCGAGAAATAGTCGAAGGGCTCCCAATCGGTGACCTGATAGCGGAAATCCGCCATTTCATGCGCGCAGTGATAGTCCGAGCCCGCGCCGATGCGGCCTTCAGGGTTGGCAACCGTCACCGCATTTATGCCCGACATCCAACGCTGCTTCAGCTGGGGCGCGACCAGCGCCTCCCAGACCACCGCGATCGGGATGTCGAAATGGCGGCGATAGGTCCAGACGCCGTCCGCTTCCTCCAGATAGTGGCGCTCGCGCCCGGCGCGGAAGCTCTCCCAGGCCTTGGCCAGGTCATAGACCTGCATCGGCACTTCGCCGAAATGCTCGAAACTCTGCGAGAAGGGGGTCAGCGCCGCGTCGATATTCATCGCCTTAACCGCGGCCTCGCTGAACAGCGCATAGCTGTGGATGCCGGTTACCGCCTTCACATCGGTCTTGGCCATCCGGTGCACCAGGATGACGTCGGCCCCGGAGATGTCGGTCATCGGGCCCATCCTGATGACGTCGAAGCCGCCGTGATGAGCCATGATCTTCAGGTCCAGATTGGCGACATTGGCGCAGGCCCGGCAGGGGCAGGTGGTGTTGGCGATGATGTTCTGGCGCCGCGCGGCGAAGGCGTTGTAGAGGTTCTCGCAGATCGTCAGGAAGGTCTCGCCCGAAGGGAATTCCTGCTTGTCCGAATAGGCGAGCACCGCGTCGCCCTCCATCCGCAGCAGGTT
>DATHZU010000282.1:0-2803 GCA_035458445.1 Thermohalobaculum sp.
CTGCTGGCGGATGCCCTCGGTGAAGCCGAGGCTCTGGTCGTCGCGGGTCGAGGGCACTTTGGCGGTGCTCACCGCCCGGGCAGCTTCGTCCCAGAAGAACACATCGGTGAAGGTGCCGCCCACATCGACGCCAATGACATAGCGAGGGTCGCTCATGCCCGCGCCCCGCCAGCGTCTCGGGTCACGAACCCAAGTTCAAGATCGCGCCGCACCGCATTGGGATCGCGTGACTTCGGGTCGCCATACCCACCGCCTCCCGGGGTGTCCAGCCGCACCCGGTCACCACGCTTCAGCGGCACGTCGACGATCTTCGAGGCCAGCGGCGGATGCGCCAGGCCGCCCTCAACAGGAAACGTGAACCGGGTCATCGCCGCATCGCCGCCGCCGGCCACCCCACGCGGCGGGAACCTGCCGCGGTCGCCGAACAGGAAGGCCGTGGCCTCCTGCTCCAGAAGTTCGATCTCGTAGATGGCGCCGAGCCCGCCCCGGTGCCGCCCCGGCCCACCGGAATCCGGCCGCAGCGCCCACTGGGTGAACTTCACCGGATAGGCCGCCTCCAGGATCTCCAGCGGCGGGATCGTTGCGGTCGAGATCGGGGCGTTGCCGTGGTTCAGGCCATCGCCCAGTGGATGCCCGCCATGGCCGCCGCCGAAGAACGAGAACATCACCCAGCGACGCCCATCCGCCCGGTGCCCGGCGATGGAAAGCGCGTTGATGGTGCCGTAGGCGCAGCCGTTCGACCGCTCGGGCGCGATCTGGGCGACGGTCTGGAACACCAGGTCGATCAGGCGCAGGATGGTCTCGGTATAGCCACCCACCGGCTTCGGCGCCTCCGCCGCCAGGATCGAGCCCGGCGCGATCCGGAACTCGATCGGCTCGAGCACGCCGGCATTGGCGGGCACGTCGCCGAAGACGTGCTTCAGCGCCACATAGCAGGCGGCGACGGTGGTCGAGCGCGAGATGTTCACCGGCCCCCGGCACCCGGGCGCCGAGCGCGAAAAGTCCATCACCATCCGGTCGCCCTGGATGGTCAGGTCGAGGGCTACCTTCAGCGGACGGTCCGAGTTGCCGTCATTGTCGAGCCAGTCCTCTGCCGAGACGGTGCCGTCTGGCAGGCTGGCGATCTCGGCCCGCATCAGCTGTGCGGCGCGGGCCTTCAACTCGGCCAGGCCCTGCGCCACGGTCGCATCGCCGTACTCGCCCAGCAGCGCATCCAGCCGCCTGACCCCCAGCTCCAGCGCGTTGATCTGGCCGTTGAGGTCGCCATAGGCCGAGCCTGGCAGCCGCGAGTTGGAAAGCAAGATATCAATTATGTCTTGTTTCAGAACCCCTTGCTCGAACAACTTCACAGGCGGGATCAGCACACCTTCCTGGAAACACTCGGTGGCGGCGGGGTTGTAGTTGCCCGGCACGTTACCGCCCACATCGTGCCAGTGGCCGACCGAGGCGAGCCAGCAGAACACCCGGCCGCCGCGGAAATAGGGCCGCACCAGCCGGATGTCGCTGAGGTGCGTGCCGCCGTCATAGGGGTCGTTGAAGATCCAGACATCGCCGTCGCGCGGCCCGCCCTGGGCCGCCGCCTTGTCGATCACCGCCTTCACCCCGAAGGCCATGACGCCGACGAAGATCGGCAGCCCGGACTTCCCCTGTACCAGCGTGTCGCCGCTGGCGGCGTCATAAAGCCCGTGCGAGGCGTCGTGGGCCTCGGCGATGATCGGGTTGAAGGCGGACCGGAACAGCGTTGCGTCCATCTCGTCCGCGATCTGCTCCAGCCGCCCCTTCAGGATCGCCAGGGTGACGGGATCAAGCTCCATCAGTTGGCCTCCGGGTCGTAGCGCTTGCCCTCGGCCAGCATCTCGTCGGTGCCGAGCAGCCCCTGCAAACCGCCGAAATCGAACATCGCCTCGCCCATGGCCGCGTTGGACCCCGTCGCCAGCAGGCTGGCGTAATAGCGCTGCGCCGTGGCCGCCAGAGCCCGGACCGCGCCGCCCGGAAAGATGACCATCGAATAGCCGAGATCCTGCAGTTCCCCCGACCCCATCAGCGGCGTCCTGCCGCCCTCGACCATGTTGGCCATCAGCGGCGCCCTGCCCTTCAACCGCGCCATGATCGCGTCGAACTGCGCACGCGACTGCGGTGCCTCGACGAACAGCATGTCGGCGCCTGCCTCGGCATAGCCCTCGGCACGGTCGAGCGCCGCCTCGATCCCCTCGACCGCGATGGCGTCCGTGCGGGCGATGATCAGCGTCTCGTCGCTGGCGCGGGCATCCAGAGCCGCCCGGATCTTGCCGCGCATCTCGGCGGCCGAGACCAGGGTCTTGCCCGCGAGGTGCCCGCAGCGCTTGGGCAGGGTCTGGTCCTCCAGCTGCAGCGCATTGGCGCCCATCCGCTCGAACATGCGCACCGTGCGCTGCACGTTCAGGGCGTTGCCGAAGCCGGTATCGGCATCGACGATCACCGGGATCCCGATCCGGTCGCGGATCGCCGCCACCGTCTCGGCCACCTCGGACATGGTGACCAGCCCGATATCGGGCCGTCCGAAACGGGTATAGGCGATCGAGGCGCCAGACAGATAAACCGCCTCCGCCCCCGCCTGCTGGGCGATCAGCGCGGTCAGCGCGTCGAAAACCCCCGGGGCGATCAGGATGCGGTGCTCGCCCAAGCGGTCTTTCAGAGTGCTCATCCTGCGCGATCCCCGTTGCTGCCAGTCGGTATCTTGGTAGTCGATCCGTGGGCGCGCGGTCCATCCCGGCGAGATCACTCCCCGGATTTCTCGGCCGCATCCCCCATCGCCCGGATCAAC
>DATHZU010000283.1:0-2662 GCA_035458445.1 Thermohalobaculum sp.
GCGGCGACACCTCCGACAACGACGAAACGGCCGCAATTGCCGGTATCCAGGCGGCGGGGTTCACGGCCGATCCGGGGTGACGACTGGGTCCCGGGCGCCTTTCATGCATCGCGCGCGGCGGCGGGCATATCCTCGCGCGCCGGCATTTGCGCAAAGCCGGGCAACGCGCCATCCATATGGTCCCATGACGCAGCCCGATCGATATAGACACGCAATTGCGGCCGGAAATGCTCCGGGTCGTCCAGGCTCGAGGCGCGCACGAAGACCAGCCCCTGCATCCCGGCATTCGTCGAGTAGACCGCCGAGCCGCAGGCCGGACAGAAGCCGCGCGACACCATGTTGCCGCTGTCGGCAGGCTTGTCGAAGAAGCTGAGATCGCCCGTCACCCTGAACCCCGCTTCCGGGACGATCATGTGCGAGCCATGGCCAGTTCCGCTCGTCTTGCGGCAATCGACGCAGTGGCAATGCCCCCCGCCCGCCTCCTCGGCGCATTCGTATCTGACATTCCCGCAAAGGCATCCGCCGGTGATCGACATTTCCATTCCTCCAGTTTACTTTTAATCTGCAAGCAATCTATCTTATCGCTTGCGATTCGCAAGTGTTTATGCAGGAGCCTCATGTGAACCGCGCGGAAGGACCGCCCCGTTCAGACTGCCCGATCAGTTTTGCGCTCGAAATCTTCGGCGACCGCTGGACCCTGATCGTCCTGCGCGACATCCTGCTGCGCGGGCGCAAGCGCTACAAGGAACTGGCCGACTGCGACGAGGGCATCGCGACCAATGTACTGGCGGACCGGCTGAAAAGGCTCGAGCGCCGCGGGTTGGTCCGCAAGGAACGCTCGGCCGAGGACGCGAGACAGTTCACCTACCAGCCAACCGAGATGGCGGTCAGTCTGCTGCCGATGCTTCTTGAGATGACCGTCTGGGGCCTGCGCAACACCGACACCCCCGGCGGGCCGGCCTTCCTCCAGCGCTTCGAGACCGACCGCGAGACGCTGATTGCGGAATGGCAGCGCGATATCCGGGCGAAGGCCGGCCTGAAATGATCTCCGCAAAGACCGTGCGTAGTTTACACGGTTTTTTGAAAAATGTTTTTTCTCAACCACATAAGAAATTTTTCACTGTGAAACGGGCCTGCGAGAACTCACGTTCCGGGCAATCTCGGCAGATAATCCCCTTTCAGGTCCAGAAGGAATTTCCGGAACACCGCCGCCACCGGCGAGATCTCCGCCCCCGCCAGCCGGATCAGGTACCAGGTGCGCTGAATCGGCATCCCGTCCAGCCTGAGCATGGCCAGACGCCCGGCCTCCACCTCCGGCACGATTGTATGGGCCGAGATCACCGCTACCCCCAGCCCGGCCATGACTGCCTGCTAGATGGTTTCGTTTGTGCCCATCTCGACCATCCGGTACGGACTGCCCTCGCCCACCCGGTCGAGATAGCGGGTCATCAGGGTCCGCGAGCCCGACCCGTCCTCGCGGCAGAGGAATGTATCGCGGAACAGGTCCTCGGGCGTCACCCGCTTGCGGCGCGCAAGCGGATGATCGCGCGCGGCGATCGCGACATAGGGATGCTCGCCAAGTTCGTCCTGTTCGATTCCCAGGCCGCCGGGCGGGCGGCCCATGATCGCCAGCTCGATTTCGCCGCGCTCGAGCATCTCGATGATCTCGACCCGATTGCCGACCTTGAGGCCGATCTCGATCTCGGGATGGATGCGCTTCATCTGCGCTACCAGGCCCGGCGCGAAATACTTTCCGGTCGAGACCACGCCGACCGAGACATAGCCCGCCAGCCCGGTCCGCATAGCGCTCACCCGCTGGAAGCACAGGTCCAGGCTGTTCTCGATCTTGCGTTGCGTCGCCAGCAGTTCCGCCCCGATGGGAGTAAGCGCGGTCTTGCCGCCGGGTCCGCGGCGCAGCACTTGTGCTCCGACGACCTCCTCCAGACCCTTGAGCTGGGTCGAGACAGCGGGCGGGGTGACCTGCAAGGCGCCTGCCGCTGCCGTCACCGTCCCGGTATCGACGATCGCCGCCAGCGCACGCAGGTGCTTCAGGGTGACGGCTTTGCGGCTCATTATGAAGATGCAGTTAACGCATCTGGGTATAGTCGGAAAAGAAACTATACCTGCCAGGCTTTCCGGAAGACAGAAATGCGCGGGGCGGCCAGCGGTCCTGCCTGCGCACCGAATTCCGGCCATCGACCGGCAGGGGTTTCCGTGGTTTTCTATTGGCTCGGAAGGGAGGTGACGTAATGTCCGAATCTGTTTCGCGACTGCCGGAACCGGCGGCCACCGAAAGGCTGCTGACCGCGAGGGATACCGACCTGGCCGCTCGGATGGCGCGCATTTCGGACGGAAGCCTGGTGAAATGAGCCGCTTCGCCCGCACCCCCGAGCCGCCCTATTACGCGGTCATCTTCACCGCACAGCGGACCGACGGCGACCATGGCTACGGCGCCATGGCAGACCAGATGCTCGCGCTGGCGCTCGCCCAGCCCGGCTGCCTCGGCGCCGAGAGCACCCGCGATGCGGAAGGGCTCGGCATCACTGTCTCCTACTGGCGCGACGAGGCCGGCATCGCCGCCTGGAAGGCCGAGGCGCAGCACCTGGTGGCGCAGCGGCTGGGACGCGAGCGCTGGTATTCCCATTACGAGATGCGCGTCGCA
>DATHZU010000284.1:0-4610 GCA_035458445.1 Thermohalobaculum sp.
GAGTTCAACCTCGCAGCCATGGCTCAAAACCTCAGAAAGCTCGCGAAGCTCGTGCCAAACCCCGCATGAGGAAGGGCAGGCCAAATTCAATCGAGCAAATCCACGCGCAAAAAAAGCCGACATTTTCAACAGCATCTCCCGAACAGCGGACCTTCAGCCAACGCCGACTTATGGCTCCCGACCCCAGCCGGGCCACCCAGCCCTACTGACCGGCCAGCTGGTCCGCCGGCACCTGCGCCGCCTCGATCGGTTCGACCGCGCCGTCGCGGACGATCAGGCCCACTTCGCCCGCGATCACCCGCAGCGCGTCACGGCCGAAGGCCTCGAGGCGCCAGCCCTTCAGGGCCGGCACGTCGGGGTCGTCCTCGCCCGCCAGCGCGTCGAGATCGGCGCTGGAGGCGATCAGCTTCGAGGCGACGCCCAGCTGGTCGGCGCGCGCCTTCAAGAGCACCCGCAGCATGTCGGCGACCGCGGCCGAGCCCTCGCGCCTGCGTGGCGGCGGCGGCAGGCTGGGGCGCTGGTCCGCCGGGCAGGCCTCGCCCTGGGCGACCGCCGACAGGATCTCGGCCGCCACCTCGGGGCGCCGCGCCTCGCGCTGCACCAGTCTCAGCTTGCCGAGGTCCTCGGGCGTCTTCGGCCGGGCATTGGCGATTTCCAGCAGCGCATCGTCCTTGATCAGGCGCGAGCGGGGCACGTCGCGGGACTGAGCGGTGGCCTCGCGCCACGCGGCCAGGGTCCGCACCACGGCCAGGAACTTCGGGCTGTGACTGCGCGCCTTGATCCGGCGCCAGGCTTCGGCGGGCTCGGTGAAATAGGTGCCGGGATCGGTCAGGATCGCCATTTCCTCGGCCACCCAATGACCGCGCCCGGTCTCCTCCAGCTTGCGCGACAGCGTGGCGTAGATGTCCCGCAAGTGCGTCACGTCGCCCAGCGCATAGTCCAGCTGCTTCTGGCTGAGCGGCCGGCGCGACCAGTCGGTGAAGCGCGAGCTCTTGTCCAGCTCGGCCTTGGCGATCTTGCGCACCAGCGTCTCGTAGCCGACCTGCTCGCCATAGCCGCAGACCATCGCCGCCACCTGGGTGTCGAACATCGGCATGGGGATGGTCCGGGCCAGGTTGTAGAAGATTTCCACATCCTGCCGGGCGGCGTGGAACACTTTCACCACCGCCGGATTGGCCATCAGCTCGTAGAGCGGCGCGAGGTCGATTCCCTCGGCGAGCGGATCGACGATGGCCGCGTCCTCGGGACCCTCGCCGGGCCGGGCGATCTGGATCAGGCAGAGCTGCGGCCAGTAGGTCCGCTCGCGCATGAACTCGGTATCGACGGTGACGAATGGGGCCCCGGCATAGGCGGCCATCAGGCGGGCGAGGTCGTCGGTCTTGGTGATCACTAACATGGCGCGAGTGTTAAACGCTCGGCCGCAGCCTGTCGCCCGTTTTGTGGCCGCGCGCGGGCAGATTTCCGCTCCTTGGCCGGATCGGGCTCCGGCAAGGCTCTGGACCCCGTCCGCGGCAGGTGGCAATTTGGGACTGACAGAGTGATTTGCGATTCGCCGCGCCGGAATCCTCCGCCCGCGCCGTTTGTCCTTCCGAACCGGTTCACCCGATGGAGAGCACAATGCTGAAGAAAGTCGTCGCCTTGACCGTTTGCGGTAGCCTGCTGGCCGGTTGCCAGACTGTTCAGAACAACCCGAATACCGCGGGCGGCGCGGTGCTCGGCACCTTGGGCGGTGCCGCTGTGGGTGCCCTGGTCACCCGGCACCGGGCCAGGGGTGCGCTGATCGGCGCAGGCATCGGCCTGCTGGCCGGTGCCGCGGTCGGCCAGTATCTCGACCAGCAGGAGCGCGACCTGCGCAACCAGCTCGCCGGAACCGGCGCCGACGTGCGTCGCGATGGCGAAGGTCTGGTGGTGACCTTCCCGGCCAACCTGACATTCGCCTCGGATTCGTCCGAGATCCGGCCCGGCTTCTACCGCACGCTGGACGATGTCAGCGGCACGCTGAACCGCTATCCGGAGAGCTATCTGGACATCGTCGGCCACACCGACTCGGTGGGTTCCGAGAGCTACAACCAGGCGCTGTCCGAGCGCCGGGCCAACTCGGTGGCCAATTACCTGCGCTCGCGCGGCGTGGCGCCGCAGCGCGTCGCCGCCTACGGCATGGGCGAGAGCCAGCCGGTGGCCTCGAACGACACCGACTACGGCCGCGCCGCCAACCGGCGGGTCGAGCTGCGCATCATCCCGGCCACCCAGGGCGGCTGATCCGCGGGCAGGCTTCGAAGGGCGCGGTGGGCAACTGCCGCGCCCTTTTGCATGCCCGCGCGCCCGTGTCCCGGCGCAAGTCTTGACACACCGCGCGGAAACCAGTCTATCCCGCCACTGATCCACGGGCGTGCGGACCGGTGCGCGCGCCCCGCGCTTGAGGGACAACCGCCATGCATGCCTATCGCAGCCACACCTGCGCCGCCCTGTCGAAGGCCCATGTGGGCCAGACCGTCCGCCTGTCGGGCTGGGTCCACCGGGTGCGCGACCATGGCGGCATCCTGTTTATCGACCTGCGCGACCATTACGGCGTGACCCAGGTGCTGGCCGACCCGGACAGCCCGGCCTTCGCCGAGGTCGAGAAGGTGCGCGCCGAGTGGGTGATCCGCATCGACGGCGAGGTGAAGGCCCGCGACGCGAGCCTGGTGAACCCCAAGCTCGCGACCGGCGAGATCGAGGTCTTCATTCGCGAGATCGAGGTGCTGGGCGCCGCCGAGGAGCTGCCGCTGCCGGTCTTCGGCGAGCTGGACTACCCGGAGGAAACCCGCCTCAAGTACCGCTTCCTCGATCTCCGCCGCGAGGGGCTGCACGCCAACATCATGCTGCGCTCGGGCGTGATCTCCTCGATCCGCCGGCGCATGGTCGAGCAGGGCTTCACCGAGTTCCAGACCCCGATCCTGACCGCCTCGTCGCCTGAGGGTGCGCGCGACTTCCTGGTGCCCTCGCGGCTGCATCCGGGCAAGTTCTACGCGCTGCCGCAGGCGCCGCAGCAGTTCAAGCAGCTGATCATGGTGGCGGGCTTCGACCGTTACTTCCAGATCGCCCCCTGCTTCCGCGACGAGGACCCCCGCGCCGACCGCTCGCCCGGCGAGTTCTACCAGCTCGACATGGAGATGAGCTTCGTGACGCAGGACGACGTCTTCGCCGCCATCGAGCCGGTGATGCGGGGCGTGTTCGAGGAATTCGGCGGCGGGCGCCCGGTGACGCCGCAGTTCCCGCGCATCGCCTACAAGGACGCGATGCTGAAATACGGCACCGACAAGCCTGACCTGCGCAACCCGATCGAGATGCAGGTGGTCAGCGAGCATTTCGCCGGATCGGGCTTCAAGATCTTCGCCTCGATGCTGGAAAAACCCGGCACCGAGATCCGCGCCATCCCGGCGCCGAAGGGCGGCAGCCGCAAGTTCTGCGACCGGATGAATGCCTTTGCCCAGAAGGAAGGGCTGCCGGGGATGGGGTATATCTTCTGGCGCGAGGCTCCCGATCAGCCAAGTCCTCCGGCAAGTGAAATGTCGGGTGGGGTCAAGCAGGATGAAACGGAATTCGAGTACTCTCGCCTTCGCAGAGAATGGGAAGAGAAGTACCCGGGTGGCATGGAAGCCGCCGGCCCGCTGGCCAAGAACATCGGGCCGGAGCGGACCGAGGCGATCCGCCAGCAGCTTGGGCTGGGGGTCGGCGATGCCGCTTTCTTCCTCGGCGGCGCCCCGGACAGCTTCGTCGACGTGGCGGGCAAGGCCCGCAACGTGATCGGCGACGAGCTGGGCCTCACCGACAAGGAGCGGTTCGACTTCTGCTGGATCGTCGACTTCCCGATGTTCGAGTGGGACGAGGAGAACAAGAAGGTCGACTTCAGCCACAACCCCTTCTCGATGCCCCAGGGGGGCCTGGAGGCGCTGGAGACCATGGAGCCGCTGGACATCCTCGGCTGGCAGTACGACATCGTCTGCAACGGCGTCGAGCTCAGCTCCGGTGCGATCCGGAACCACCGCCCGGACATCATGTTCAAGGCCTTCGAGATCGCCGGCTATGACAAGCAGACCGTCGAGGACAAGTTCGGCGGCATGCTGAACGCCTTCCGCTACGGCGCGCCCCCGCACGGCGGCATCGCGCCCGGCATCGACCGCATCGTGATGCTGCTGGCGGACGCCGAGAACATCCGCGAGGTCATCATGTTCCCGATGAACCAGCGCGCCGAGGACCTGATGATGCAGGCCCCCTCCGAGGCCACGGCCAAGCAGCTGCGCGAGCTGAACATCCGGGTGCTGCCGCAGGGGTGAACCCCCTGCCGCGTTCCGTCCGTTTGTGATATCCTGCCTCCCGGCTTTTATGCCCGGAGGTATTTCGAATGACCGGCATTGTCCTGCTAGACGCCGCCATCGGCATCTTTTTCGCGCTTCTCGTCTACAGTCTGGCCGCGACCTCGATCCACGAGGCGATTGCCAACCTTCTGAACCTGCGCGGCAAGGCCTTGCGCGCTGGAATTTACCGCTTCGTCAGCGACAGCCTGGGCCCGAAGGTGATGGGCGAGGACCCGATCCGGGCGTTGCACGGGCCGGGCAGCATCCTGGGGC
>DATHZU010000285.1:0-10300 GCA_035458445.1 Thermohalobaculum sp.
GCGCGGTGAACAACACCTTGACCCCGTGCTCCGCGATCACTCGCCAGAAGGTCCCGGCATCGGGGGTGCCAACCGGCTTGCCCTCGAACACGATCGTCGTGCAACCGGCCAGCAATGGCGCGTAGCAGATGTAGGAGTGGCCGACCACCCAGCCGACATCCGAGGCGGCCCAGTAGACCTCGCCCGGGTTCACCCCGTAAAGATTTGGCATGGTCCAGGCCAGCGCCACCATGTGTCCGCCATTGGTGCGGACCACGCCCTTCGGCTGGCCGGTCGTCCCCGAGGTGTACAGGATGTAGAGCGGATCGTTGCCGCCGACCGGTACGCAGTCAGCCGGTGCGACGCCCTGTTGAATCTCGTTCCAATCGAAATCGCGGCCTGCCATAAGCTCCGCCTGCTCCTGCGGACGCTGCAGGATGACCGTGAACTCTGGCTTGTGCTTGGCATGCGCGATGGCTGCGTCCAGCAGCGGTTTGTACTTGATCACCCTGCCCGGCTCCAACCCGCAGGAGGCAGCGATGATCGCCTTGGGGGTAGCGTCGTCGATGCGCACCGCCAGTTCGTTCGCGGCGAACCCGCCGAAAACGACCGAGTGCACCGCGCCGATCCTAGCGCAGGCGAGCATGGCGACGAGCGCCTCGGGCACCATCGGCATGTATATGATCACACGATCGCCCTTGCCCACACCCTGGGCCTGCAGCGCACCGCCCAGGCTGGCCACCCGGTCCTTCAGTTCCGCATAGGTGATCGACGATTTCGTGCCGGTGATCGGGCTGTCGTGGATCACCGCCGGCTGATCCCCCCGACCCGCGGCTACATGGCGGTCGACCGCGTTGAAACAAGTATTGCAGACCCCGTCGGCGAACCAGGTGTAGAATGGTGCCTTGCTGCTATCCAGCGCCCGTGTCGGCTTCTTCACCCAGTCGATAGCCTCGGCGGCCCGCATCCAGAATCCCTCCGGGTCCGCCTTCCAGCCTGCATAGACTTCCTTGTATCCCATCTCACTCTCCCGTTTGCCGCGCGGCCACCGACCCGTTTGCTCTCCCAACAGCGCCGGATCTGATTGGCCTCATGCGTAGATCTGCACCGGCGTTCCCGCCAGCGCTGCGATATTCAGAAGCCCCCGGGCAGTGACCGAAGGGCTGACGATATGGGCCTTGTTACCCATGCCCATCAGGATCGGGCCGACCTCGAGCCCGCCCGAAAGCTGTTTCAGGATGTTGCGCGAGCCGGAGGCCGCGTCGACATTGGCAAAGATCAGGCAATTCGCCGCGCCCTTCAGCCGCGAGTTCGGGAACACCCTCTCGCGCAGCTCCGGGTCCAGAGCATGGTCCGCGTGCATCTCGCCCTCGTACTCGAAGTCGACCTCCTGCGCGTCGAGGATCTCCAGCGCGCGACGCACCCGGCGCCCTGAATCCGTGTCGAGGCTACCGAAGACCGAATGGCTGAGCAGCGCTATCTTCGGGGCCATGCCAAAGCGGCGGATATGGCGTGCAGCGCCGATCGCCGTCTCGGCAATCTGCTCGGAACTGGGCTCGTTGTTGACCTGGCTGTCGGCGATGAAGATCACGCCCTGGTCCAGGATCACCGGCGAGAGCGCCCCCACCGGGCGCAGCCTGCCCCCCGACCCGTCGGGCAGCCCCGCCAGCATCTGGGTCACATAGTTCAGATGCCAGAGATACTGGCCGAAGCTGCCGCAGATCATGCTGTCGGCATCGCCGCGATAGACCATCACCGCCGCGATGGCGGTGGAGTTGGTGCGCATGATCGTGCGCGCCAGCTCCGGCGTGACTCCCTTGCGCTCCAGCCGCTGGTGATAGGTCTCCCAATAGTCGCGGTAACGCGGATCGTCGGTCGGGTCGCAGATCTCGAAGTCGACGCCCGGCTTCACGGTCAGACCGGCCCGCTCGATCCTTTGGGCAATCACGTCGGGGCGCCCGATCAGGATCGGAAGATCAATGCCTTCCTGCCGCATGGACTGTGCGGTGCGCAGAACGCGCTCGTCCTCGCCCTCGGCAAAGACGATGCGCCGCGCACCGGCGCGCGCGGCCTCGAAGACCGGCTTCATCAGCATCGACGAACGGAAGACGGACCCGTCAAGCTTCGTCCGGTAGGCCTGCAGGTCGTCGATCGGGCGCTTGGCGATGCCGGTTTCCATCGCCACCCGCGCAACGGCGCTGGCGACCTGGCCCAGCAGCCGCGGGTCGAAGGGTTTCGGAATAAGGTAATCGCGGCCGAACACGATGCGCTCGCCACGATAGACCGAGGCGACTTCGGCCGACGAGGTCAGCCTCGCCAGTTCAGCCAGTGCCTTGGCGCAGGCGATCTTCATCTCCTCGGTGATCTGGGTCGCCCCCACATCCAGCGCGCCGCGGAAGATGAAAGGGAAGCACAGCACGTTGTTGACCTGGTTCGGATAGTCCGAGCGCCCGGTGGCAACGATGGCATCCGGCCTGACCGCCGATGCATCGTCCGGCCAGATCTCCGGCGTCGGGTTCGCCAGCGCGAAGATGATCGGGTCCTGCGCCATCTTCGC
Organism: Thermohalobaculum sp.; assembly: GCA_035458445.1. Taxonomy (GTDB): domain Bacteria; phylum Pseudomonadota; class Alphaproteobacteria; order Rhodobacterales; family Rhodobacteraceae; genus Thermohalobaculum. Next base: position 2,537 of record DATHZU010000285.1, read on the forward strand.
CACCATATCGGGTGTCAGGACCCGTGGGCCGGACAGGCCGAGGAACATATCGGCGCCGGCGATGCGCTCCTCCAGCGGCCCGTCATTCTCGGGCCGGGCATAGCGGCCCTTGGTCTCCTCGACCCCCTCGCGGCCGGCGTAGCAAAGCCCGTCCTTGTCGAACAGCCAGACATTCTCCCGCTTCAGTCCCATGTCGCAAAGCAAGTTGAGGCAGGCGATCCCGGCGGCGCCACCGCCGGTCGAGACCATCACCACGTCCTCAAGGTTCTTGCCCGCCAGATGCAGCGCGTTGATCGCCGCGGCAGCAACGACGATAGCGGTGCCGTGCTGGTCGTCGTGGAAGACCGGAATTCCCATCCGCTCCTTGCAGATGCGCTCGACCACGAAGCATTCCGGCGCCTTGATGTCCTCGAGATTCACCGCCCCGAAGGTGGGCTCCAGCGCGATCACGATCTCGGCCAGCTTTTTCGGGTCGGTCTCGTTCACCTCGATGTCGAAGCCGTCGATGTTGGCGAATTTCTTGAAGAGAGCGACCTTGCCCTCCATCACCGGCTTTGACGCGGCGGCGCCGATATTGCCAAGCCCCAGCACCGCGGTGCCGTTCGAGATCACCGCCACCCGGTTCCCCCGCCCGGTGTAGCGGAAGGAATCGTCCTCCATACCGGCGATCTTCATGCAGGCCTCGGCCACGCCCGGGCTATAGGCGAGGCTGAGATCGCGCTGTGTCGCCATAGGCTTGGTGACGCGGATGGACAGTTTCCCCGGCGTGGGGAACTCGTGATAATTCAACGCGGCCTCTTTCAGGGCGTCGTCCTTTGCTTGGGTCATCGCTTGAGGCTCCCCGCCTTGGTTTGGACTTTACGCGTCAACATAAACGCCCTTTCCGAAAGAAGACCATGGGGCACGGCACTGGCGGGTTCCGGCATCACCGCCCGCCCCCGTCGCGCCACGGCGCGAGCAAAGCCGTCACCGTCGCATGGGCGGGAACATCGACGCCCACCTCCGCCCCAAGGCGCACGACCGCGCCGTTCAGCCAATCCAGCTCGAGCCGCTTTCCCGCCGCGAGATCATGCGCCATCGAGGCGCGCACCGCCCCCGGCACCTTCTCGGCATGGCGCATGGTGGCGTCGACGGACCCGGAAGGCAACGCGACCCCGCGCGCAACGCCGACAGCGTGGACCTCCTCCGCCAAAGTCCGGAACAACGCCCAGAGCTGCGGCGTCGCCCGCACCGTCGCCATGTCGCAGCGACCGCCTGCCGTAGTGCCGGCCAGGGAGGCCAGGAACACAAGCTTCGACCACAGGTCGACCCGCAGATCCTGCCGGTCCGGCGTGCTGATCCCGGCTGCCCTGAACTCGGCGATGATCGCCGCAACCCGCGGATCCTCCTGCGATCCCTCAAGATTCCCGATCAGAAAGTCGGCCAGCGGCATCGCGGTGGCGATGACCCCGGGCTCGGCAATGAAGGACGATATATGGGCGACCCCGATCAGCGCGCGCTCCGCCCCGAAGGCGTCGGCCAGGATACCGGGTGCCTCGACGCCGTTGAGGAATGGTAGCACCTGCGTCTTCGGCCCGACCGCGGGGCGCGCCGCCTCGATCGCGGCAGAGAGGTCCTGACCCTTGACGGCGAAGATCGCCACATCGGCGACGCCCAACTCGGCCCCCTTGTCGGTCGCGACCGCGGGGCGGGCCTGCACTTCCTCGCCCTGATGGCGCATGGTCAGCCCGTTGGCCCGGATCGCGGCCAAATGGGCGCCGCGCGCCAGGACGGCGACTTCGTGCCCGGCCTTGATCAGCCGCGCGGCCAGATAGCCGCCGATCCCCCCCGTGCCGATGACCGAATAACGCATTCGGATCACTCCGCCGCCTGAGGCGCGCGGGCCGCCCGGATTAGGTTCATGATGTTCTTCGCCGCCTCCGGTATATTGGTGCCCGGCCCGAAGATCGCCTTGACGCCCTTGGCATACAGGAAATCGTAGTCCTGCTGCGGGATCACTCCGCCGCAGATGACGATGACGTCCTCCGCCCCCTGCGCCTTCAGCGCCTCGATCAGTTGCGGCGCCAGCGTCTTGTGGCCGGCGGCCTGCGAGCTGATGCCGATCACATGGACATCGTTGTCGATGGCGTCCTGCGCCGCCTCCTCCGGGGTCTGGAACAGCGGCCCCACATCCACGTCGAAGCCGATATCGGCGAAGGCGGTGGCGATCACCTTGGCGCCGCGGTCGTGGCCGTCCTGGCCCATCTTGACCACCAGCATGCGCGGGCGCCTGCCCTCGTCCTCGGCGAAGGCCTCGACCTCCTTCTGGATGGCAGCGAATTCGGCATCGCCCTCATAGGCCGCGCCATAGACGCCCGAGAGGGTGCGCACCTCGGCCTTGTGCCGTCCGAATACCTTTTCCATGGCGTCCGATATCTCCCCGACGGTTGCGCGGGCGCGGGCGGCCTCGACCGCCAGTGCCAGAAGGTTGCCGTTGCCGCGCGCGCCGTCCTCCAGCGCCTTCAGCGCGGCCTCGCAGGCGGCCCGGTCGCGGGTGGCGCGGATGCGCTCCAGCCGGGCGACCTGGTTCTCGCGGACCTTGACGTTGTCGACGTCGAGGATGTCGATTGGGTCTTCCTTGGCGAGCCTGAACCTGTTGACCCCGACGATCACTTCCTCGCCCCGGTCGATGGCGGCCTGGCGCCGCGCGGCGGCCTCCTCGATGCGCAGCTTCGGCATCCCGGTGGCGACCGCCTTTGTCATGCCGCCCAGGGCATCCACCTCCTCGATCAGCTTCCAGGCCTCGGTGGCGAGCTGATCGGTCAGGGCCTCGACGTAATACGAGCCCGCCAGCGGATCGACGACCTTGGTGACACCCGTCTCGTTCTGCAGGATCAGCTGTGTGTTCCGGGCAATCCTGGACGAGAATTCTGTCGGCAACGCAATGGCTTCGTCGAACGAGTTCGTGTGAAGCGACTGGGTTCCGCCCAGTGCTGCCGACATCGCCTCGAAGGCAGTGCGGACGACGTTGTTGTAGGGGTCCTGCTCCTGCAGCGAGACGCCGGAAGTCTGGCAATGGGTGCGCAGCATCAGGCTGCCGGGTTTCTTCGGCTCGAACTCGGCCATGATCCGCGACCACAGCAGGCGCGCCGCCCGCAGCTTCGCCGCCTCCATGAAGAAATTCATGCCTATGGCGAAGAAGAACGATAGCCGACCGGCGAAGCTGTCGACGTCCATGCCGCGCGCGATTGCCGCCTTCACGTATTCCTTGCCGTCGGCGAGCGTGAAGGCCAGCTCCTGCACCAGGGTCGAACCCGCCTCCTGCATGTGGTAGCCGGAGATCGAGATCGAGTTGAACTTCGGCATCTCTTTCGACGTGTATTCAATGATATCCGCGACAATCCTCATGCTGGGTTCGGGCGGGTAGATATAGGTGTTGCGGACCATGAACTCCTTCAGGATGTCGTTCTGGATGGTGCCGCTCAGCTTCGCTCGCGGAACCCCCTGTTCCTCGCCGGCGACGATGAAGCTGGCCAGCACCGGGATCACCGCGCCGTTCATGGTCATCGAGACCGAGACCTGATCCAGCGGGATGCCGTCGAACAGGATCTTCATGTCCTCGGCGCTGTCGATGGCGACCCCTGCCTTGCCCACATCGCCGACCACCCGGGGGTGGTCGCTGTCATAGCCGCGATGGGTCGCCAGGTCGAAGGCGACCGAGCAGCCCTGCCCGCCCGCCGCCAGTCCCTTGCGGTAGAAGGCGTTGGATTCCTCGGCCGTCGAGAACCCGGCATATTGCCGGATCGTCCAGGGCCGCCCGGCATACATGGTCGCGCGCGGCCCGCGCACGAAGGGTGCCTCGCCCGGCAGCGAGCCCAGATGGCCCAGGCCCGCCAGGTCGTCGGCCGTGTAGAGCGGCTTCACGTCGATACCTTCAGGCGTGCGCCAGGTCAGGTCGTCGGGCGTGCGGGTCTTCAACTCGCGCGCAGCCAATGCCTTCCAGGCGTCCATCTTGGTCTTGGCGTCACTCATGGCGGCCTCCTTGTCGTGATGACCCCTTGGTCATTCGAACGAAAATCCGGTTCTCCGCAGCCAGGCGCCGAAATCGGTGCGCTGCGGCGTGCTGTATTGCCGGCGCTTGTCCTCGCGCCAGCCGTAGTCTTGCGCCTCGCCGAAGCGCGAGACCTCGCGCTGGCGGCCAAAAGGCTTGATCCGGTTCCGCCGTGCGTCATAGGCGGCGCCCAGCCGCGAGAAGGCTCCGGCGTCGTAGCGGTCCTCGTGGAGCGTGATGCCGGGGTCCAGGCGCGGGCTGATCGCGCCTTCCACTGCCGGGTAGCCCACGCATACCCCGGCAAAGGGAAACACCCGGTCGGGCAGGCCCAGCAACTCGCCGACCCGCGCCGCGCGGTTGCGGATTACGCTGATCGGGCAGGTCGCCAACCCCGCGACGGCGGCAGCGGCGACGATCCCTTCCAGCACGATGGCGGCATCGCCGGTCGCGTTGAACAGGGCGTCGAAATGGTCGTTCGGGAAGTCCTGCCCCTCGAACAGCGAGGCCAGCCGGGCTCCATTGCCGCAAACCACGAGGAACACCGGCGCCCGGGCGATCCAGTCGGCGCCGGGGATACCCTCCAGCAATTCCGCCCGCAGCGCCTCGTCGCGCACCCAGACGACATCCGCCTGCTGCAGATCGCTTTTCGTCGGAGCGCTCAGTCCCGCCGCCAGCAGCAGACGGACCAGCCCCTCCGGCACTTCGCGTACCGCATAATCGCGGCACGAGCGGCGGCCCAGAAGCGGCGCCAGCGCCTGTGCCTCGGCGGTTTCCAGCATGCCCTCGACGCCAGGCACCTTGCCGAAGCGCGCCTCCAGGAAGCCGGTGATCTGCGCCGCGCTGGTCACCTCACTCGAACTCCATGATCACCGCGTCGACCGCCAGCGAAGCGCCTGGCTCGGCGACGATCCGCGCCACCTTGGCCTTCTTCTCGGCCCTGAGCACGTTTTCCATCTTCATCGCCTCGACGGTCGCCAGCGCCTGGCCCTCCTGAACCTCGTCGCCCTCGGCGACGGCGATCGAGACAACGACCCCGGGCATCGGGCAGAGGAGCATCTTCGAAGTGTCGGGCGGCAGCTTCTCGGGCATCAGAGCGGCCAGCTCGGCCGCCCGCGGGGTGCGGATCTTCACGTCGAGATCGGCGCCGCGATAGCGAATCCGGAAACCCTCGGTGCGGGTATCGACCTTCAGCGCAATGCGCACGTCGTCCACGCCAAGTATCGCGAGGCTGCGCCCAGGCACCCAGTCCGAAGTTACGCGATGCGCCGTTCCGTCCTCGAAGGTCACGGTCGCGCCCTGGCGGTCGGCGGCGATGACGGTCGAGTAACTACGGCCCTGCAGCGTTACCACCCAATCGGTTCCAACCACACGCTCGTGGTTCGACATCGTGCCCGAGATGCGGGCGCGGCGGATCTCGACCACCCGGTGCATCGCAGCCACCGCCGCCGCGATCCGGCCCAGCGATGCATCATCCAGCACCGCGCCCTCGAAGCCGTCGGGATATTCCTCGGCGATGAAGGCGGTGGTGATGTTACCCGAGATGAAGCGCGGGTGATCCATCACCGCCGAGAGGAACGGCAGGTTGTGGCCGATGCCCTCGACCTCGAACTCGTCGAGCGCGGTACGCATCACCTCCATCGCCGCCGCGCGGTCGCGCCCCCACGAGCACAGCTTCGCGATCATTGGGTCGTAGTACATGCTGATCTCGCCGCCCTCGAAGACGCCGGTGTCGTTGCGCACCGAATGCGTACCGGTGGCCTCCTCGGCGGGCGGGCGGTAGCGGCTGAGACGCCCGATCGACGGCAGGAAGCCGCGATACGGATCCTCGGCGTAAAGGCGGCTCTCGATGGCCCATCCGTTGAGGGGCACGTCCTTCTGCGTCAGCTTCAGCTTCTCGCCCGCGGCGACGCGGATCATCTGCTCGACCAGGTCGATGCCGGTGATCAGCTCGGTCACCGGATGTTCCACCTGCAGGCGGGTATTCATCTCGAGGAAGTAGAAATTCCGGTCGCCGTCGACGATGAACTCGACGGTCCCGGCCGAGCAGTAATCCACCGCCTTGGCCAGCGCCACCGCCTGCTCGCCCATCGCCTTGCGGGTTGCGGCGTCGAGGAAGGGCGAGGGCGCCTCCTCGATCACCTTCTGGTTCCGCCGCTGGATCGAGCATTCACGCTCGTTCAAATACAGGCAGTTGCCGTGCTTGTCGCCCAGCACCTGGATCTCGATATGGCGGGGCTGGGTGACGAACTTCTCGATAAAGATGCGGTCGTCGCCGAAGCTCGATGCCGCCTCGTTCTTCGACGACTGGAAGCCCTCGCGCGCCTCGGTCTCGTTCCAGGCGATACGCATGCCCTTGCCGCCGCCGCCGGCGCTGGCCTTGATCATCACCGGGTATCCGATCTGGCCGGAGATCTTCACCGCCTCGTCGGCGTCGGCGATCAGGCCCATATAGCCGGGCACCGTCGAGACCCCGGCCTCGGCCGCCAGCTTCTTCGAGGTGATCTTGTCGCCCATCGCCTCGATGGCGCCGACCGGCGGGCCGATGAAGGCGACCCCGGCGGCGTCCAGCGCCTGGGCGAACTTCGAGTTCTCGCTGAGGAAGCCATAGCCCGGATGCACCGCCTCGGCGCCCGTGGCCTTGATCGCCGCCATGATCTTGTCGATCACGATATAGGACTGGTTCGCCTGCGGCGGGCCGATATGCACTGCCTCGTCGGCCATGCGCACATGCAGCGCATCGCGGTCGGCGTCCGAGTAGACGGCGACGGTGGCGATGCCCATCTTGCGGGCGGTCTTGATGACGCGGCAGGCGATCTCGCCACGATTTGCGATCAGGATTTTCTTGAACATGCGACTACGTCCCTCTGTTCTCGTCTTCTGCCGTCACTCCGGCGCTTCGGCTGCGTGGGTGGCGAATTCTGCGGGCGAGGTGATCTCGATCAGTTCCATGTCGTCGGAGTGACGCACCTCGCGGTGGCGGATGCCGGCGGGCTGCAGCACGCAGGACCCTTCGCGCAGGATCACCTCGCCCTGCCCCTCGTATTCGAAGACGACCCAGCCCCTGGTCACGTAGACCATCTGGAAATCCAGGTCGTGGGTGTGCCATGCGGCCTCGGAGTGCCGCCCGGGCACCGCGCGGATCACATGGGCGCCGTACTTGCCGCCGGTTGCCTCGGCGATGCCGAGCTTGCGGTACTCGAAGAAGGCGCGCAGGCCCTGCCCCTCGAACTTGCCGTCATCGGCGTGGGCGACCGTAAAGGCCTGGCCTTTCCACATCCGGTTCATGAGCCCCCCTCCGGCCGCCTGGCAACCATGTCGATCTCGACCAGCGCGCCGACCGCCAGCGCCGTCACACCGATGGTGGTGCGCGCCGGCCGCCGGTCGGGCGGGAAGAAGCTCTGATAGGTTTCGTTGAAGGCTGCGTAGTCGCGCTCGAACTCGGTCAGGTAGCAGCGGCACTGCACCACGTGCGACAGGTCGAGGCCGACGCCTTCCAGCACGATCTGCAGGTTTTCCAGCACGCGACGGGTCTGCGCCTCGATGCCTTCGGGCAGCGGCGCATCGGGGGCGGCGGGATCGGTGGGCATCTGGCCCGTCAGCATGACCCAGCCGCCGCTCTCGACCGCATGGCTGAACGGCGCGACCGGGCGTGGGCCGCCGGAGATCATGTGGAAAACCGGGCCGCTCATGACACGGCCCCGCGCATCCCCCGGCCGAACCGGGGGATGGCTCCA
>DATHZU010000286.1:0-3659 GCA_035458445.1 Thermohalobaculum sp.
GCGCTGCATAGCGATTGGCTTGCAGCTCTCTGGCCGCGGCGACCCTGGCCGCGATCTCGGCGCTGGTTTCGCCGGGCGTCGGCAGGCTCAGATCCTGCGGGCTCACCGCCGGAACGTCGATATGCAGATCGATCCTGTCGAAGAGTGGGCCTGTCAACGCCGGTTGGAAAGTGGCCCACCTGGCCGATTGAAACGGGACCCACCTGAGCGCTGAGCAGGCCGGGCTGCGCGGAGACCCCACATATCGGAGCGCGGTCCGGCCTGCGGTGGTTGGGTCAGGCGGCGATGGTCTCCTTGTTCTGGGGTGGGCCGACGATGCCGGCCTTTCGCTTGTCCTTGAGACGGTAGCTCTCGCCCTGGATCTGGATGACCTGGGCATGGTGAAGGAGCCGGTCGAGCATGGCCGCGGTGAGCACCCGGTCGCCGGCGAAGGCCTGATCCCAGGCGCCGAAGCTAAGGTTGGAGGTCATGATGGTCGAGCCCTTCTCGTAGCGGGCGGCGACGATCTGGAAGAACAGATGGGCCTGTTCGCGGTGCAGCGGCAGATAGCCGATCTCGTCGACGATGAGCAGGCTGACCCGGCTCATGGATCGCAGCACGTCCGAGAGGCGGCCCTGGCGCTGCGCCACCTCGACCTTGAGGATCAGGTCGGCGGCGCCTCCGCCGCCTGCTGGCGGCGTTCCCTGCGCGAGTCGGATCGATGGTCTTCTGACCATCGATGGTGAACTGCGTCTTGATGCCGGCGTTCGCCGCCTTGTGGCCCATAGCGATGGCGAGGTGGGTCTTGCCGACGCCGGACGGACCCAGGAACACCGCGTTCTCCTTGCGGGCGACGAAGGCCAGCGAGGCGAGCTGCTCGATCTGTCGCTTCGGCGCGGAGTTGGCGAACTCGAGGTCGTAGTCCTCGAGCGTCTTGACCGCCGGGAAGCCTGCCATGCGGACCAGAGTGGCAGCCGACCGGGCGCGACGGAAGTCCCGTTCGGCGACCAGCACGCCTTCCAGGAAGTCCGTGAAGCTCTGCTCTTCCTCGCTGGCTCGGGCGGCCAGGGCCGGATAAGCGTCCATGATCCCGGCGAGCTTCAGATCCTCGCAGAGCTTGGCGAGGCGGTTGTGGGAAAGAGCGTTCATGCCACCCCTCCGATCGCTTCGTAGATGGCCAGGTCGTGCTGCGGCACCGTGATCGCGGCGAAGTCCACCGGCATAGCCGGCGCAATCGCCGACCAGGCCGGGCCGCGCGGCATCAGGTGCGCCGCCTCGAGGGCGAACCGCTCGACCGGGCGCTCCTTCGTCTCGGCATGGAGGCGCGCATTGGCGACCTCGCGCAGCCAGCGGCCCACGTGCGCGTTGGCAGTGACCGCGTCCAGCATCACCCCCTGGGCGCGCAGCCGGCTCTCGAGCGGCCAGACGAAGCTCTCCTCGAGATAGCGGATGAAGCGTTCGACCTTGCCCTTGGTCTGGGCCCGGTACGGCGCACACATCCGCGGGCTGAAGCCGTGGTGCTTGGCGAACTCGGGGAATGTCCCGGTGGATGTTGAAAAGGGCTGTGGGCGGCGCTGCTGAGTTCATGGTTATGCGGCGTCGGCCATGTGGTCAACGTGGCATCTGGCATCGGCCGGCAGGCGGTGCTTTTTCAAGGTGTCCTTCAGGATGGGCAGCTGCTTGTAGGCCTTGAGGCGGCGGAAGCCCTTGGCGGCCTCTTGCATGCCAGCGGCGGTCCAACGCAGGGCCATCTTGGCGTCGCGCCAGCGCTTCACGTTGCGGCAGACCTGGCGGATGACGGCGTTCATGGACTCGATGATGTTGGTCGAGGCGAGCGATCGCCGCAGTTCGGGCGGCAGGCCGAGGCGGGTGACTGTCAGGATCTCGTCCAGCCCCTCGAGAATGGAGGCAGAGACCCCGGGTGCCTCGAGCTCCAGGCGGCGAGCCAGATTGCGCAGCAGGCGCTCGGCCTTGTCGGCATCATCCAGTTCCCAGGCCTGGCGCAGGGCCCTTCGAGCGGCTGCGTGCAGCTTTGGATCGATGCGCTCGGTGATGTTGCGGGCCTTATGGATCTGGCAACGCTGGATCGGAATATCGGCGCCGAACGTCCGCCGGAGCGCCTTGGTCAGCGCCTTCGCTCCGTCGACGACGAAAAGCCGACAGATCGTTGGATCAAGGCCCCGGTCGACCAGGTTGTCCAAAAGCGCCTGCACCGTCGTGCTGTTCTCGGTGGCCCCTTCGACGACACCGAGCGGGTGCTTCTTGCCATCGACATCGACACCGACGGCACCGATCATCAAGAGCTTGTCGTCGAGATGCAGGCCGTCGATCTGGATCACCAGAAGGTCGAGCTGCGACAGGTCCGAGCTCATCCATTCCACCAACCGTGCCTCGGTCAGCGCCTTGAAACGACGCGAGACAGACGATCTCGACAGCCCGCACCCGACCTCGGCTGGCACCGCTGCCTCCGGCAGCCGCACGGCACGGCCGAATTTCCGCGTCGTGACATTCATCAGCATCAGACTCATCGCCCCCCGATGCGCACCTGGGCTGCAGCCAGCCCGCCTCGACAGCCTCCTGCCAGCTCGGCAAGGGCAGCTCCTTGCCCGTGACCTTGCTCCGCACCCGTGGCCGCTCCAGCCCCACCTTGCCACCATGGAACCCCAGCCGACCCTTCGTGCGACCCCAACGATGGCCGGGCTTGTCGGCGGTGCGGGCATGCGGCGCACCGGCCAAGGCCTCGGCATCCTCGTTCAGCATCTGCGTCAGGCTGGCCAGCCCGGCGGTCAGACAGAAACGCTCGAAGCTCGCCCCGACCGCCTCCCACGCCTGAACCAACGCCGTGCTCGGATCGGCCGTGCTGGCAAGGGCTGGAGCCGATGTGCTACTCGTCTTCATGGTGTTGCTTCCTCTTGGATTGAGCACCCCGAGCCTACGGCTCGAGGGAAGCAACGCCACCCCTCATCCTCCCAAGTTCAACATCCACAGGGACATTCCCCCGGCAGGGCATGTCGATCCGCGGGATCGCCCGCGAGCTGAGGATGAGCCGCAAGACGGTGCGCAAGTACCTCCGGGACCCGGAGCTGGCGCCGGTCTACCGGACCCGGGTCCCGCGGCCGTCGAAGCTGGACCCGTTCAAGGAGTACCTGCAGCGGCGCATTGCCGAGGCGGCACCGCGACGGTTGCCGGCGACGGTCTATCTGCGGGAGATCCGGGAACGCGGCTATGATGGCGGGGTATCGATCCTGAAGACCTGGCTGCGGGGCCAGTACCCCAAGCTGCCGGCGCCGGAGATCATCCGGTTCGAGACGCCGCCCGGCCGACAGGCGCAGGTGGACTGGACCGCGATCCGGCGCGGGCGGCACAAGCTCTCGGCCTTCGTGGGGACGCTCGGGTTCAGCCGATATGCCTTCGTCTGGTTTGTCGACAACGAACGCTTCGAGACACTGATCGACGGGCACGAGCGGTTCTTCGACGCGATCGACGGCGTGCCGCTGACGATCTTGTACGACAACATGAAGACGGTGCTGATCGACCGCAACGCCTATGGCCCCGGTCAGCACCGGTTCCACTCGGGCTTCCGCGAGTTCGCCAAGCACCACGGCTTCAGCCCGCGGATGTGTGCGCCGTACCGGGCCCAGACCAAGGGCAAGGTCGAACGCTTCATCCGCTATCTCGAG
>DATHZU010000287.1:0-2610 GCA_035458445.1 Thermohalobaculum sp.
ATGCGGTGCGGCGCGATCTTGAACTAGGGTTCGTGACCCGGGGCGCGGGCGGGGCGCGGGCATGAGCGACCCTCGCTATGTCATCGGCGTCGATGTGGGCGGCACCTTCACCGACGTCTTCTTCTGGGACGAGGCTGCCGGGGCGGTGAGCACGGCCAAGGTGCCCTCGACCCGCGACGACCAGAGCCGCGGCTTCACCGAGGGCATCCGCCAGCAGGTGGAGGATTTCTCTCGGATCGCCACGGTGGTGCACGGCACGACCGTCGGAACCAATGCGCTGCTGGAGCGCAAGGGTGCGCGGACCGGGATCATCACCACGGCGGGATTCCGCGACGTGCTCGAAATGCGGCGCCGTGACCGCCCGCGCACCTGGGGGCTGTGGGGCATGTTCGAGCCGGTGGTGCCCCGCAACCTGCGCCTCGAGGTCGACGAGCGGGTGCTGGCCGACGGCACCGTCGAAGCACCGGTCGCGCTGGATCAGGTGCGAAAGCAGGCCGAAACCCTGAAGGCCGAAGGCTGCCTGGGAGTCTGCGTCTTCTTCATAAACGGCTATGCCAACGCCTCGAACGAGGCCCGCGCGGTCGAGGCGGTCCGCAGCCTCTGGCCCAATCCCTACGTTTCGGCGGCAACCGAAATCATCCCGGAAATCAGGGAGTTCGAGCGCCTTTCTACAGCAACGCTGAATGCCTACCTGCAACCGGTGGTGTCGTCCTATCTCGACCGTCTGGAGCGCGCGCTGCGTGACCAGGGTTGCACCGGCGACGTCTTGATCGTGCAGTCCAACGGCGGCGTCATGGCGGTCGAGACCGCCAAGCGCTTCCCGGTCCGCACGGCGCTGTCCGGCCCGGCGGCGGGCGTGATCGCCGCCCGCGCCATTGCCGCGGCCGCGGGCTTCCCCAACGTGATCACCTGTGACATGGGCGGGACCTCGTTCGACGTCTCGCTGATCGCCGACGGCGAGGCGGCGCTGGCGGCGCAGACCGCCATCGACTTCGGCATGGTGGTGCGCACGCCGATGATCGAGATCAACACCATCGGCGCCGGGGGCGGCTCGATCGCCTGGGTCGACGCCGGGGGCATCCTGCAGGTGGGACCCGAGTCCGCCGGCTCGAACCCGGGGCCGGCCTGCTACGGCCTTGGCAACGAGCGCCCGACGGTGACCGACGCCAATCTGCTGCTGGGGCGGATCAATGCCGCGCGACCGATCGGCGGCAAGCTCGACCGGCTGGACGTGGAGGCGGCGCGCGAGGCCGTGCGCGCCCATGTCGCCGAGCCGCTGGGGCTCGACCCGATGGACGCGGCCGAGGCGGTCCTGAAGGTTGCCAACGCCAAGATGGCCGGGGCGATCCGGCTGGTTTCGATCGAGCGCGGCCACGATCCGGCGAAGTTTGCCGCCATGCCCTTTGGCGGCGGCGGGGCGCTGCATGCGGGGGCGCTGATGCGCGATGTGGGCCTCGGCTCGGCCATCGTGCCGCGGTTTCCGGGAGTAACCTCGGCGCTCGGCTGCGTGGTGGCCGACATGCGCCACGACCGGGTCCAGACGGTGAACCGGCTGCTGCGCGACATCGACTGCGCCGGGCTGGAGGCCGAGATGCGCGGCGTGGCGGACGACACCGAGACGCTGCTGGCGCGCGCGGGCGTCGCCTTCCAGCGGATCGACCGGCAGTTCGAATTCGACATGCTGTATCTGGGCCAGACGCACACCGTGGCCGTGCCGCTCGAGATGGACGGGTCATTGACAGCGGAGAGCATCCAGCAGGCGTTCGACGCGGCCTATCTCGCCGCCTATGGCCGGCTGCTCGAGGCGATCCCGGTCCGGGTGCTGAACTATCGCGTCGCGGTCACCGGCCGCCGCCCGCATTTCGACATGGGAGTGTTCGCGCCGCCCGAGGGGTCGGTCGAGGACTGTCGGCGCCGCAGCCGTGTCATCCGGGTCGACGGGGCCGACCTGACCGCGCCGATCTACGAGCGGCTGGGGCTGCCGGAAGGCGCGGTCATCCCCGGCCCGGCGCTGCTCGAGCAGCCGGACACCACGATCTTCGTCGATCCGGGCCTGACCGGGCGGGTCGACCGCTTCGGCAACCTTGTGATCACGCGGGAGGGCGGTGATGGGACCGATTGACCCGGGGACCACGGCGCTGGTGCTGGTGGATCTGCAGAACGACTTCCTCCACCCGGAGGGCGCCTATGGCCGGGCCGGGCAGAAATCGGACGCCATCGCCGCGCTCCCCGCCCGGCTTGCTCCGCTGGCCGACGCCATGCGCAAGGCCGGCGGCTGGGTGGTCTCGACCCATTTCACGCTGGTCCCCGGCAAGGGAGGCGAGCCATTCATCCTGGACCACCTGAAGAAGCTCCGGCCGTTTCTTGCGAAGGGCGACTTCCTTCCCGGCGGCTGGGGCCACGCACTGGTGGACCCGCTGCAGCCAGCCGATATCAGCATCGAGAAGGTCGCCTATTCGGCCTTCTACCAGAGCCGGATGGAGTTCGCGCTGCGCCGGGCCGGGATCCGGACGCTGGTCTTCGGCGGCATCGTCACCAATGGCGGTGTCGCCTCGACGGTGCGTGACGCGCATGTGCGGGACTTCCACGCCGCAGTGCTGTCGGACGGCT
>DATHZU010000288.1:0-3295 GCA_035458445.1 Thermohalobaculum sp.
AGTACATGAGTCTCTTAAAAAATCGCGATCAGAGTTTAGATAAAGACGAAGATTTCACGGATTTGTTGAAGAAGGCGGGAGACGACCCGGTCATGCGGGAGGCGCAGGACAAACAATTCGAGCGCTTGATCATCGGACCGACGCTGAAACTGGCAAAATCCTTGGGGATCGAAACTCCATTGGGAATCGCCGTTGTTCACGACTCGCGAATTCACGGCTCGTTTCCTCACCTGAGAAAGCAGACCGAAGAGGAATTGGGAGGAACTCCCCGGACGGTAGTGGGTGAAGAGGAGTGGATAAAGCGTTACGTCGAAATTCGGCATGAATGGCTTAGCAACCACAATATTCCAATCATAAGGAAAACCAACTACAGAACTACGTTTTTCCTACGAATGATCAAAGAGAAAAATTGGCAACTTCGTCCGCCGCTCAATATTGGGTCTGTGCAGGTGGATTAGTCGCAAATATTTATCAATATTTTACTATATTATTAAGGGAATTGCCCTTGAATTAATCTGAAGTTGCCGCTGCTCTGGTTTCCAGGTTTGAACTGCTTTTCCGCTACCCTTCGGCAATGATCTTCAGCCGCGAGGCATAGGCGTTCGAGATGTGGCACCGCGCCGCGGCCGCGGCGGCGTCCTCGTCGCGCGCCTCGATGGCACGGATGATGGCGTCGTGTTCGGCGACGGATTCCGCGCTGCGGCCCGGCACCGATAGGGTCGTGGTCGACAGCAGCGCCAGCGCCCGGCGCATGTCCTGCAGCATCCGGTTCAGATAGCGGTTGTGGCTGGCGCGGTGCAGTTGCCGGTGGAACCGCTTGTTGGCCCGGCTCAGCGCCGCGGGGTTGTCCAGCAGCGCCGCGTCGGCTTCGACCATGGCGCGCAGCTGCGCGATTTCCTCCGGCGCCGCGTGGCGGGCGGCCAGGCGCGCTGCCAGCCCCTCGACCACGCCGCGCACCTCGTAGAGCTCGCCAAGCTGGTCGTGATCCAGCTTCGCCACCACCAGGCGGCGGCCCTCCACCGCGGCGACGCCCTGCGCCTCGAGCTGCTTCAGCGCCTCGCGCACCGGCGTGCGGCTGACGCCGAAGCGCTCGGCCAGTTCGGTTTCGACCAGCCGCGTGCCGCCGGGCAGTTCTCCCGCGTCGATCGCGTCAAGGATCATCTGGTAGACGTCACGTTCGGAGGTCACGGAGGTCACTCGCGGAAAGAAAAGAGCCGCACTATCATTGCACGGCGGCGCGGCTCTTTTCAATCTGGGTCTGGCCATGCGCGCCGGGCGCGCGGCCCGTCAGTGGTTGCCCCGCACCAGCTTTTCGTAGCTCTCGGCGATGTCGCGGGTCAGCGCGCCCACCTCGAAGCTGTAGGGACCGATCGAGCCCACCGGCGTGACCTCGGCGGCGGTGCCGGTCAGCCAGCACTGCTCGAAGCTCTCCAGCTCCTCGGGCATGATGTGGCGCTCGATCACCTCGATGCCCTTGTCCTTCATCATGCCCACCACGGTCTGCCGGGTGATGCCGTTCAGGAAGCAGTCGGGCTTCGGCGTGTGTACGGCACCGTTCTTGACGAAGAAGACATTGGCGCCGGTCGCCTCGGCCACATAGCCGCGATAATCCATCATCAGCGCATCCGAGCAGCCCTTGGCCTCGGCCGCATGCTTCGACATGGTGCAGATCATGTAGAGCCCCGCCGCCTTCGCGTGGCTGGGGATCGTCTCGGGGCTGGGGCGCTTCCATTTCGAGATGTCGAGCTTCGCGCCCTTCATCTTGGCATCGCCGTAATAGGCGCCCCATTCCCAGGTGGCGACCGCCATCCGCACCGGGTTGCGCGCCGCGGCGACACCCATGTCCGGCCCGGCGCCGCGCCAGGCCAGCACCCGGACGTAGGCGTCCGAGAAACCGTTGGCGCGCAGCGCGTCGGCCTTGGCCTTCTCGATCTCCTCCACCGTGTAGGGGATCGGCATGTCCATCGCGGTACCGGAATCCAGCAGCCGCTGCGAATGCGCTTCGGACTTGAAGATGTGCCCGCCATAGGCGCGCTCGCCCTCGAACACGGCCGACGCATAATGCATCGCATGGGTCAGGATATGTACCTTGGCCGAGCGCCACTCGACCAGGTCGCCATCCATCCAGATGTACCCGTCGCGGTCGTCATATGCGCTTGCCATTGCCATGGCCCATCTCCTCCATCATGCGAAACCCGTGCATTTTGCACGGGCTGTTGGACCGTATCTTGCGCGAGCCGGACCGCATTCGACAGAATCTGAACGCCGCCAGCGAGTCGCCAATAAGTTTGGGCGTAACATCGGGCTGGAAATCAGTCAATAAGGCTGACATAATTATTTACTCGGAAAACTTTCCGGGGCAAAGTGCGGAGGATCGGCAAGATGCGGCGATCGACGAACCGGAGGCTCACGTGCTGAATCGTTCCAACCAGCTGCTGTTCCTGACCGACGAGCAGCTTCGCCAGGGGATCGAGCTGCTGTTCTTCGCCTATCGCGACTTCACTGGCGATCCCGACGCGGTGCTGGCGGACCGGGGCTATGGCCGGGCGCATCATCGGGCGATCCATTTCATCAAGCGCCGGCCGGGCATCACCGTGGCGGGGCTGCTGGAGATCCTCGCGGTGACCAAGCAGTCGCTGAACCGGGTGCTGCGGCAACTCGTCGAGGACGGGCTGGTGACCAGCTCCGCCGGCACCGCCGACCGGCGCCAGCGGCATCTGCGGCTCAGCCCCGAGGGTGAGGAACTGGAACGCCAGCTCTCCGAGCCGCAGCGCGCGCGCCTGCGCCGGGCCTATTCCGAGGCCGGGCCCGAGGCGGTCGCGGGTTTCCGCGAGGTGCTGGAGCGGATGATCAACGAATCCGGCCGCGACGCCGTACTGTCGCTGGTCGGGCAGGAGGGCAATTGACCGGGCCCGCCCAGAACCCGCCGGGCGCAAACCAGGCCGCCGAGGGTCCGTCCCATGTGCTGGTCGTCGACGACGACGCCCGGATTCGTGACCTGCTGAAGCGGTTCCTGGCCCGCAACGGCTATCTGGTGACCGTGGCCCGCGACGCCGCGCATGCCTCGCGGCTACTTGAGAGCCTGGCCTTCGACATGCTGGTGGTCGACGTGATGATGCCGGGCGAGGACGGGTTCTCGTTCACCCGCCGGATCCGGCAGAGGCTCGACACGCCGGTGCTGCTCCTGACCGCGCGGGGCGAGACCGGCGACCGGATCGAGGGGCTGGAGGCGGGCGCCGACGATTACCTGCCGAAACCCTTCGAGCCCCGCGAGCTCTTGCTGCGCATCGCCGCC
>DATHZU010000289.1:0-5076 GCA_035458445.1 Thermohalobaculum sp.
GCGGGTTTTCCTGTGGAAGGTGATCCTGGGGTATAACGGGGTCCTGAACAGCGGCCTGATGGGCCTCGGCATCATCGACGAACCGCTGACGGTCATCCTGTACAATGCCAACGCCGTTGTCATTACGCTGGCCCATGCCTGGGCGCCCTTCGCGATCCTGCCGATCTTCGTGGCGCTGGAGAAGATCGACCACAGTCTGCTGGAGGCCGCCGAGGACCTGGGCGACGGCCCGGTGCGCCGCTTCTTCCGCATCACCCTGCCGCTGGCCATGCCGGGCGTGATCGCCGCCTCGCTGATCGTCTTCATTCCGACGGTAGGCGACTACGTGACACCCAAGCTGGTCGGCGGCACCGACGGGCTGATGATCGCGAACATGATCCAGATCCAGTTCGGCAAGGCCAACAACGCGCCGCTGGGCGCCGCACTTGCCATGTCGGCGATGGTCATCGTCGCCGCCATCTCGATCATCATCGCGCTTCTCGGGCGTCGCGCAGCGGGACGGGAGCAGCAATGAGCGTCCGTCGCACGGGAAACTGGCTCAGGGCATATGCCTATGTCTACATGGCCTTCCTCTACGCGCCGATCATTCTGCTACCGGTCTTCGCGTTCAATGACAGCGTGATCATCGCCTTCCCGCTGACCGGATTCACGACCAAATCCTTCGAGCAGCTCTGGTCGAACACTGTCCTGCATGACGCGGTCTGGAACAGCCTGTTCGTCGGGGTGTTCTCGGCATCGATCGCGACCCTGCTGGGGATTTGCGCCGCCAGGGCGGCGGCACGGTTCGAATTTCCCGGGAAGAAGGGCATCATGGGTTTCATCATGGTGCCTCTGGTCCTGCCCGAGATCATCATCGCGGTCTCGCTGTTGGTGGTATTGGTGCAACTGGGAATCACCCTCTCGCTGTGGAGCGTCATCCTCGGCCATGTGCTGATCTGCACCCCCTTCTCGATCGCGATCCTTTTGTCCGCGTTCAACAATCTCGACCGGAGCCTGGAGGAAGCCTCGCTCGACCTCGGCGAGACGCGGATGGGAACCTTCCGTCGGGTCACTCTGCCGCTGGTCATGCCGGGTGTGATTTCGAGCATGCTGATCTCGTTCACCATCTCGCTGGACGAGTTCATCATCGCCTTCTTCCTGACCGGGACCGAGCCGACCCTGCCGGTCTATATCTGGAGCCAGTTGCGCTTCACCGCCAAGCTGCCGAGCGTCATGTCGCTCGGGTTCCTGCTGCTGCTGATGTCGCTGGTCCTGCTGCTCGCGGCGGAGTATTTCCGCCGCCGCGCCAATCGCAAGAACGGAACCGACTCGCCAACCGGAGGCTTCATGTGACCGAGACCGACCCCAACGCGCCGATGATCCGGCTCCGAGACGTCGAGAAGCACTACGGCACGGTCGCCGCCCTGGCGGGCGTCAGCGCGGATATCCGGGGCGGCGAGTTCTTCTCGCTGCTCGGCCCGTCCGGTTGCGGCAAGACCACGCTCCTGCGGCTCATCGCCGGCTTCGACGACCCGACCAGCGGCACCATCACAATCGACGGCAAGCCCATGAAGGGCGTTCCGGCGAACCATCGGCCGACCAATATGGTCTTCCAGTCCTATGCGATCTTCCCGCATCTCAACGTTGCCGAGAACGTCTCATACGGGCTGAAGCGGCAGCGCCTGCCGAAGGACGAGGTGGCGAGCCGGGTCGGCGAGGCGCTGGAGATGGTCGATCTCGCGGGCTACGAGAGCCGCGCCTCGCACGCCATGTCGGGCGGCCAGCGCCAGCGCGTCGCGCTGGCCCGCGCGCTGGTGATGCGTCCCAAGGTGCTGCTGCTCGACGAGCCGCTGTCGGCGCTGGACAAGAAGCTGCGCGAGCAGATGCAGATCGAGCTGCGCCACCTGCAGCGCCATGTGGGCATCACCTTCATCCTGGTCACCCACGACCAGGAGGAGGCGCTGACCATGTCGGACCGCATCGCGGTCATGTTCGACGGCAAGATCGCCCAGCTCGCCACCCCGCAGGAACTGTATCAGCGCCCGGTCTCGCGCCGGGTCGCTTCGTTCATCGGGATCATGAACTTCGTCGACGGCAGGGTCCTGGAGAGCTCGGGCGACCGCATCACCGTGGATGTCGCGGCGCTGGGCAGGATCGAGATCCCCCGGTCCCAGGCGCTGGGCGGCCTCGGCGGCAGCGGCGCGGTCAGCGTCGGCATCCGCCCCGAGATGCTGACCATCCTGCTGGACGAGTCCGATCGCGCCGAGCGCGAGGTCGAAGGCGAGATTCTCGAGGTCAGCTATTACGGCGACCTGACCTATTACCTTGTGCGCCTGAACGGCACCGATGTGCCGGCGACCGTCACCATGCGCAACACCGCCGGACGGCGAATCCTCGCCGAGGGCGCCCGGGCGCGGGTCGGCTGGGGCGCCGATTCGATCGTGGTTCTGGACTAGCTGCGCGGCTTGCGCCGGCTGGCCCGGCTGGCCGGCGGTGCCACCGCCTCGCCCAGCCGCGCGCGCACCCATTGGTGGAAGGCGTGGACCTCGTACTCCTCCTGCATCAGCGTGCCGCTTGCGAAAGGCGCCGCCGACAGGCCGCGCTGGTTCATCTCGCAGGCTGCCGCGTCCTGCCGCAGCACCCGCGACGAGAAGCGCAGGATCGCGTCCAGGTCCAGGCCCGGCTGCGTCTCCCAACCGGCGGGCAGCAGCCATTCCACGGTCAGCTCGGTCCGCTCGGGGCCGAGCGGCAGGACCCGGACCGATCTGGCATAGTCCCTGTGCCCGACCACGAAGACCGACGGCAACGCCACCGCATAGGTATGGCCGCGCGCGATATTGTCCGGGGTGAGCCCGGGCAGCGGCGCGCCCTGGGCCGCGCCGCCCTCGGTCCAGCTTTCGGCACCCTCGCGCAGGCGCCCGGTGTGCCGGGGGTCGCCATCCGCGCCCCGGCCGCGCCAGTCGGGATCGTCCTCGGCCACCATGATGCCGCGCCCATAGATCGGCACCAGGTCGCAGAGCTCGGGGTGAATGCCCGGGCAGTGCAGGCACTCGTTGAAGTTCTCCCAGAAGACCTTCCAGTTGCAGGCGATCTCGATCCGGTCGCGATGGGCGACCTGCAGCTCGGCCAGCGGCCAGTTGGCCAGCGGCGCGAGTTCCGCGCCCAAGGCGCCGTCCAGGCTGGTGGCGCCCTCCGCATCCAGGTTGATGAAGACATAGCCGCCCCATTCGGCGCAGGCGATCGCGGCCAGGCCGTGCTCGGAGCGGTCGAAGCCCTCGACGCGGCGCGCCAGCCCGGTCGCCACCAGCGACCCGTCGAGCCGGTAGGACCACTGGTGATAGGGGCAGACCAGCAGCGGCCGGTCGAGCTGCCCGCGGCCCGCGGGACAGATCTCGGCACCGCGGTGGCGGCAGACATTGTGGAAGGCGGCGGCGGTACCGTCGGCCCGGCGCACCGCCAGGACGTTGCGCCCGGCGATCTGCCCCGCATGCCAGGAATTCGGTGCGGCGATCTCGGCCGAACGGCAGAACAGCAGCCAGCTCCGGCCCCATATCTCGCTCAGTTCGAGGGCGAAATGCGCGGGGTCCGAGTACCAGGCCGTTGGCAGGGATGGCTCCGCCTTGGCCAGGCCGTTGAAATCACTCAGGATCGCGCTGTCTTCGGGCATCTCAGCCTCGCTGCGCCGTCACTGCGGCGGAAGGCCGCCCGCGCCGGACGCGGGCGGCGGTGTCGTCGGTCCGGCTCAGAAGCCGGCCTTGATCCGCTCGAACTCGGCGATCATCTTCTCGCGCAGGTCCGTCGGGACCGGCGCCTGCCACATGGTCCTGTCCACATAGGCCTCCAGGTTGTCGAAGCCCATGCTGGCAAGGGCGGCGGGGTCGATCTTGTTCAGCGCCGCGCCATTGGCATGGCCGTAGCCCCAGGCATTGACGATGTAGTCTGCGGTCCGGTCCTCGTTCCAGGCGCTGAGGAAGTCGTACATCTTGTCTTCGGACCCGGCGCCATTGACCAGATTCACATAGCCGCAGACCCAGGTCGAATAGCCTTCCTTGGTGTCACGGTTCAGGGCCACCGGCTGGCCTTCGCCCTGCATGGTGACCGCGGTCTCGTTCCAGGCCCAGGCCAGCAGGACCTCGCCGCTGGCAATGAGCTGCGCCAGCGAGGCGCCATCCTGCCAGTAGTCGCGGACATTCGCATGCACCTTGCGCAGGAAATCCGAGGCGGCCTGGAACTGCGCGTCCGTTGCCGTGGTCCAATCCGTCACGCCGATGGCGAGGAAGCCAAGGGCATAGGCGTCGTCGACATTGTCGCCAATCGAAACGCGGCCCTGAAACTTCGGGTCGGCAAAGGACTGAAGCGTCGCAGCGTCCGCCGGATCGACCATGTCCGTGCGATAGGTCAGGAAGGTGCCGCCCCAGTCGAGCGGCATGACATACTGCTTTCCGTCGACGTTGAAGCCCGGCATGTTGGCGAAGCCCGCCATGATCCCGTCCCAACCCTTGATCCGCGAGGTGTCGAGAGGCTCGATCAGCCCGGCCTCGCGCCATTTCACCACCGATTGCGAGCAGGGATGCGCCAGATCGGCCTGAAAGCCGGTGCGCAGCTTCTGGAAGGCTTCCTCCTCGTCGCCGAAGAAGGCGAAGGTCGGACCGTCGCCGTGTTTCTCGGTATAGGCGACGTAGAATTCCGGGTCCTCGTAGCCGGCCCAGTCAAACACGACCAGTTCCGGGTCGGCTGCCAGGGCGGCGCCGGATGTTCCCAGCAAGGCGGTAGTCAACGCGGCGGCAAAGATCGGATTGGTTCTCATTGTTATCTCCTCGGCGCAGGCTTTGCGCTTCTGCATTTCCTCCCAACACCCGGAGAGCGCCATCGCCGCACATCCGGGCCATCTGGGCAAAAGATTACTGCCCCTCCCGGGCACGCACAAGTTTTTTTGAGCGCTTAAATAAATTCTGAAGGCGGACCTCGACCCGCCTGGCGGTCAGAGCATGGCATCCTGGACTTCGGCGACGGCCCGCTCGAGGATATCGAACATCTCGTCGATTTGATCCTCGGTGATGATCAGCGGCGGCGAGAACACGCACATGTTGATCAGCG
>DATHZU010000290.1:0-23830 GCA_035458445.1 Thermohalobaculum sp.
GATCCCGATGCCGGACGGTGTCCGCCTGTCGGCGCGCGTCTGGATGCCCGAGAATGCCGAGGCCGAGCCGGTGCCGGCGATCCTGGAATACATTCCCTACCGCAAGCGCGACGGCACCCGGCTGCGCGACGATTGCCGCCACCGCTACTGGGCGGGGCATGGCTATGCCTGCATCCGGCTGGATATCCGGGGCACCGGCGAGTCGGAGGGGCTGATCACCGACGAGTATCCGCAATCGGAGCAGGACGACGCCGTCGCCGCCATCGCCTGGATTGCCGCGCAGCCCTGGTGCTCGGGCAAGGTGGGGATGACCGGGATATCCTGGGGCGGGTTCAACGCGCTGCAGGTGGCGGCGCTGCGGCCGCCGGCGCTGAAGGCGATCATCACCCATTGCTCGACCGATGACCGCTACGCCGACGACGTGCACTGGATGGGCGGCTGCCTGCTGACCGACGGGTTCTTCTGGGGCTCGGCCTTCTATCACTTCATGACCAGGCCCCCGGACGCGGCGCTGGACCCGGAAGGCTGGCGCGCGCGGTGGATGGAGCGGCTGGAGAGCTGGCAGCCTCCGGCTCCGAAAATCTGGATGCAGCACCAGCGGCGCGACGACTACTGGAGGCACGGCTCGGTCTGCGAGAACTACCGCGACATCGAATGCGCGGTCTACGCGGTCGGCGGGTGGGAGGACGGCTATTCCAACGCCGTGCCGAGGCTGCTGGCCAATCTGTCCTGCCCGTCCAAGGGGCTGGTCGGTCCGTGGGGGCACAAGTACCCGGAGCAAGGCATCCCAGGCCCGGCCATCGGGTTCCTGCAGCACGCGCTGCGCTGGTGGGACCATTGGCTGAAGGAGGCCCCGACCGGCATCATGGACGAGCCTGCCTACACCGTCTGGATGCAGGATTTCGTCGAGCCCGCGGCCTGTCTCGACCACGTTCCCGGCCGCTGGATCGCCGAGCCGGGCTGGCCCACGGAGAATGTCGGGAACGAGGTCTACGCGCTGAATGCCGCGGGGCTCGAGCGCGAGCCCGGCGAGGCACGGGTGCTCCGGCACCGCTCGCCCCAGTCGCTGGGCGTGTCCGGCGGAAGCTGGTGCCCCTATGGGCTGGGCGGGTCGAGCCCCGATCTCGCCATCGACCAGCGCGAGGACGACGGGCGGTCGCTGTGCTTCGAGACCGAGCCGCTCGCGAGCGCCATGGAACTGCTGGGGGCGCCGGTCGCCCGGCTGCGCGTCGCCATCGACCAGCCGCAGGGGTTCCTGGCCCTGCGCCTTTCGGATGTGGCGCCCGACGGGGTATCGCGGCGGATCGGCTACGGGCTTCTGAACCTGACCCATCGTGAGGGTCACCAGCGGGTCGTCCCGATGACGCCCGGAGCGATGACCGATGTGACCGTGACGCTCAACGACCTGGCTCACCGGGTGGCGCCCGGCCATCGGCTGCGTCTCGCGGTCTCGACCGCCTATTGGCCCATCGTCTGGCCCTCGGCCGCGCCGGTGGAGTTGTCGCTGGCGGCCGGACAGAGCCGGCTGGAGCTGCCGGTCCGGCGTGGCGAGACACCGGCCCCGCCGGAATTCGGGCCGGTGGAGATGGCGCCGCTGGCGCCCAGCCGGGCAATCGCGCCGCCGCAGTCGTCGCGGTCCGTCTCGCGCGACCTCGCGACGGGGCGCTGGACCATGGACCTAGTCGAGGACGGCGGCTGCCGCCACATCGTGGATATCGATCTGGATGTCGCGGACGGCATGACCTGCAGCTACACGATCCTCGAGGACGATCCGCTGTCGGCGGATGCGGTGTGGCATTGGCGCTCGTCCAGGCGGCGCGGGGGCTGGCATGTGGAGATCGACAGCTCGACGCGCCTGCGCGCGACGGCGACCGAGTTCCTGATCGACACGAATGTCGAGGCACGCGAGGACGGCCGGCCGGTCTTCTCACGCTCGTGGCGCGACCGGGTCTCGCGCGACGGCGTCTGATCCGGATGAACGAGGAAAAGACAGTAACAGGGAGGGGTTGCCGTGAAGATCGTCGAGCAGTTTCCGCACGAAGTGGAAGTCCTTGATCCAGTATTCATCACCTTGTCGGACGGGGTCCGCCTCGCCGTCCGCGTCTGGCTGCCCAAGGACGCGAATGCCAACCCCGTTCCGGCGATCCTGGAATACCTGCCTTACCGCCGTCATGACGGAACCGCCGACCGCGATGCGCTGACCCACCCCTATTTCGCCGGGCACGGCTATGCGTCGGTGCGCGTCGACATGCGGGGCTCGGGCGATTCCGAGGGAATCATGCTGGGCGAATACCTGAAACAGGAGCAGGACGACGCCCTGGAGATCATCGACTGGATCACCGCGCAGCCATGGTGCGCCGGAACGGTGGGAATGATCGGCATTTCCTGGGGCGGGTTCAACGGGCTGCAGATCGCGGCGCGGCGGCCTCCGGCATTGAAAGCCATCGTCTCGATCTGCTCGACCGACGACCGCTATGCCGACGACATCCATTACATGGGAGGCTGCCTGCTGAACGACAACGCGGCCTGGAACAGCGCCATGTTCTCGATCAACACCACGCCGCCCGACCCGGCCGTGGTGGGCAACAAATGGGAGAAGATCTGGCTCGACCGGCTGAAGGGCAGCGGAATGTGGCTGGTCGACTGGCTCGAGCACCAGCGCCGCGACGATTTCTACAAGCACGGCTCGGTCTGCGAGAGCTTCGACGATATCGAAGCCGCGGTCTATGCCGTGGGCGGCTGGGCGGACGGCTATTCGAATGCCGTCTTCCGGCTTCTGGCCGGGCTGAAGGCGCCCTGCAAGGGCCTGGTGGGGCCCTGGGCGCACAAGTATCCCCATTTCGCCGAGCCGGGCCCGGCGATCGGCTTCCTGCAGGAATGCCTGCGCTGGTGGGACCACTGGCTGAAGGGCGCAGACAACGGGATCATGGACGAGCCGCAGCTGCGCTGCTGGATGCAGGAGCCGGTGCCGCCGAAGACCTATTACAAGGAGCGTCCGGGCCGCTGGGTGGCCGAGGAAGCCTGGCCCTCGGCCCGCGTCGCGTCACGGGTCTTCCACCTCAACGCGGAGGGCCTTGGCGACAAGGCGGGTGCCGAGGCTTCGCTGCGGATCGACTCGCCGATGACGGTGGGGCTGATGGCCGGCCAATGGTGCGCCCACGGGCTCGATCCGGACCAGCCGGGCGACCAGCGTGTCGATGCGGGGGGCTCGCTGCTGTTCACCAGCGCGCCGCTGACCGAGACGCTGGAGATTCTGGGCGCGCCCGTTGTCACGCTGGAGGTCGCCAGCGACAAGCCGGTCGCCATGGTCGCCTGCTGCCTGAACGAGGTGATGCCCGACGGCGCCGCGACCCGGATCAGCTACGGCCTGCTGAACCTGACCCATCGCGACAGCCACGAGCACCCGCAGCCGCTGGAACCGGGCAAGCCCTACCGGGTCACGGTGCAGCTCAACGACGCCGGCCACGGCTTCGGCGCGGGCAACCGGATCCAGCTGGCGGTCTCGACGGTGTACTGGCCGATCGCCTGGCCGTCGCCGGAGAAGGCGACGCTGACCATCGCCGCGGCGACCAGCACGCTCGGCCTCCCGGTTCGGCCGCCGAGTGAACTGGACGCCGGGTTGCGACCCTTCGAGCCGCCGGAATCCGCCCCCAGACTGAACAAGACCGTGCATGCCCCGCCGGCTTATGTCTGGGCCCACGAGCGCGACATGATCAGCGATGTGGTCACCCAGCGTCAGTGGTTCGACGAGGGCCGCACGACCTATAACGAGCATGACGGCTGGACCGTGGCCTCGACCCATGACGAGTATCTGTCGATCCACCCCGATGATCCCTCCAGCGCGAAGCTGGATATCACCTGGACCGAGGATTTCTCGCGTGGGGCATGGCAGGTGTCCAGCCGGACCCAGACCGTGCTGACGTCGAGCAAGACCCATTTCCACCTGGAGGCGCGACTTGAAGCGCGGCTTGGCGACGAACTGCTCCATTCACAGACCTGGGAGCGTTCAATTCCGCGCGATCTTGTCTGACACATGAGTTGTTGACTCTGGCCACGTCGAATGGCGGAGTAGTCCAAAGCAAAGACAACAAGGGAGGAAAACATGACAGACTATGCACAGAACCGGCGTCAGTTCCTGCAGACGGTCGCCTTCACCGGGACGGCCGGCCTGGCGGCGGGCGCATTCCCCGGCATCTCGTTCTCGCAGTCCGGCAACACCCTGACCGTGCGCTTCGACCGCGAGATGGAGAGCCTCGACCCCGGCTACTATGTGGGCGGCCATCCGCCGAACGACGTCAACTGGTGCGTGATGCCGGCGCTGGTGCATTACGGCTACAAGGACGGCCAGGCAGTCTGGGTGCCCTCGCCCTTCGTCGAGAGCGTGGCCGTAACCGACCCGACCCATATCGACTTCACGCTCAAGTCCGGCCTGATGTGGTCCGGCGGCAATGGCGAGCTGACCACCGAGGACGTGGCCTATTCCTACGACCGGATGAAGGAAAGCGAGTGGAAGGGCGACTACGCCGCCTACGACCATGTCGAGATCAAGGACAAGTACAACGGCACCATCGTGCTGAACCAGCCCTTCTCGCCCTTCATGACCACGACCCTCGCCTCCGGCACCGGGATCATCCTGTGCAAGAAGGCGGTCGAGGCGGTCGGCGGCAAATACACCGTCGAGATCCCGGCGACCTGCGGCCCATACGTGATGGAGCACAAGCAGGCTCAGTACGTGAAGCTTCGGCCGAACCCGGACTGGACCGGCGCGAAGCCCGCCTACGAGAACATCGACTGCCTGTTCGTCACCGAGGACGAGGCGGGTGCGCTCGCCTACGAGGCGGGCGAGCTGGATTGCGCCAAGATCACCTCGAATTCCTACGCACGCTACAAGAAGGAGCTGCCGGCGAACTCGAAGCTCTCCGTCGCCGGCGCGCTGCAATACATGTGGATGGGGATCAACACCGAGAATCCGAAGCTGCAGGACATCCGGGTGCGGCAGGCCCTGCAGTATGCGGTCGACAAGGACTCGATCATCCAGGGCGCCTATGCCGGCACCGCTGAACCCTCCTTTGGCGTGGTCTGCCCCGGACTCGTCGGCCGGCGGCTCGAGACCAGCTACAGCTACGACCCGGCCAAGGCGAAGGCGCTGCTGGACGAGGCCGGCGTTTCCGGCCTGACCCTGACGCTGCGGACGCTGAACGCGCAGGAGCGGGTGCTGGCGGCGCAGATCATCCAGGCCAACCTCGCCGCCATCGGCGTCACTGTCGAGATCATCCCGCTCGACTCGGGCCCCTTCTGGGAGATGGGCCAGGAAAGCAAGGGCGAGACCTGGAAGGAACTCGAGCTCTGGATCATGCGCTACGGCTCCGGGCCTGACCCCTACGAGCCGTTCCAGTGGTTCGTGCGCGACCAGGTCGGCATCTGGAACTGGGAGCGCTGGTCGTCGGACGAGTTCGAGGCGCTGTTCAAGGAGCTCGTGTCGGAGTCCGACGTGGACAAACGGCACAGCATCGCGATCCGGATGCAGGAGATCATGGAGGGGACCGGCGGCTATGTGTGGCTGACCCACGAGCCCGAGGTCTTCATCCACCGCGCCGACATCACCGCCCAGTTCGCGCCCTCGGGCGAGATGCAGCTGGGCTATTTCGCACCGGGCTGACCCGCCTGCGATCCGGCCGCCGGGACATGATCCTCCCGGCGGCCCCCTCCCGGGACCTCGGAGCCGCGGACAGCGATGTGGTGGTACCTGCTCAAGCGACTGGGCCTGTCGGTTGTCATCGTCCTTCTGGCGGTGGCGGCGCTGTTCCTGATGCTGCATTCGATTCCGGGCGATCCGGCGAGCATCGCGCTTGGCCCCCGTGCGACGCCGAAGATCATCGCCGAGTATACGGCGAAGATGCATCTGGACCAGCCGCTTGCGTACCAGTTCGTGATCTTCGTCGGGAACGTGCTGCAGGGCGACCTCGGCTCGGACGTGTTCTCGAACCGCCCGGTCGCCGAGACCATGGCCGAGCAGCTGCCCTTCACGCTTACCCTGGCCATTGCAGCGCTCTTCTGGTCTGCGATGGTCGGAATTCCGCTGGGATGTTTCTCGGCGATCCGGCCGAACAGCTGGCTCGACCGGATCACCGGCATCATCTCGGTCGGCACCATCGCGGTGCCGTCCTTCCTGGTATCGATCTGGGCGATCCTGGTGTTCTCGATCGCGCTGCGCTGGCTGCCGGTGATCGGCGCTGGGGACGAGGGCGATATCCTCGACCAGATCGTCCACCTGATCCTGCCTGCCTTCGCCGTCGGGCTGGGCTGGGTCGGGTATCTGGCGCGGATGGTGCGCGCCTCGATGCTGGAGGTGATGGGCGAGAACTACATCCGCTCGGCCCGCGCCTTCGGGTTGCGATCGCGGACGATCGTCTATCGCTACGCGCTGAAGGTCGCGATCCTGCCGACGATCACGCTGATCGGCGTCGGCTTCGGCGGGCTGCTGTCCGGCACCGTCTTCGCCGAGATCATCTTCTCGCGCCCTGGTGTCGGCAAGATCATCTACGACATGGCACTGGCGCGGAACTTCCCGGTGGTGCAGGGCGCCGTGCTGGTGACCATCGCGCTTTATGTCGTCGTGACCCTGATCGCCGACCTCGTCGTTTCATGGCTGGATCCCCGTGTCCGAGACTCGCTCTGATATCACCCCCATGACACCGGGACCGGTCCCGGAGCGTGCCTACAGCGTGGGCCGCGAGAAGCTGTACATGTTTCTTCGCAACCCGATGGGCATGTTTGGCCTGGCCCTGGTGGTGATGTTCTTCGCCAGCGCGATCTTTGCACCGTTCTTCGCCACCCATGATCCCTTCGCCATGGACATTCCCAACCGGCTCGGGGGACCCAGCGCGCAGCATTGGGCGGGCACCGACCAGCTTGGCCGCGACACCTATACGCGGGTGCTCTATGGCGGGCGGGTCGCATTGGAGGTCGCGGCCATCGGCGTCTCGGTCTCGCTGGTGGTCGGGCTGGTCCTCGGTATGCTGGCAGGCTACGGGCCGGCCTGGCTCGACAACCTGCTGCTGCTGGTGTTCGACGCCATCCGGTCGTTCCCGACGATCATCCTGGGGCTGGCCTCGGTGGCGCTCCTGGGCCCCAGCCTGAAGCTGGTGCTGGCGATCGTCATCATCACATCGATCCCGAGCTACGGCCGCCTGGCGCGGACCAGCACGCTGGCCTTGAAGCGGACCGAGTTCATCCTGGCGGCGCAGTCGATGGGCGCCAGCACGACCCGGACGCTGGCGCGCCATATCATGCCCAACGTCATCGGCCCGCTGCTGATCCTGGCGGCGATGGACGTGCCGGTGGTCGTGACCATCGAGGCGGGCCTCAGTTTCCTCGGCCTCGGCGTGCAGCCGCCAACCGCGAGTTGGGGAACGATCCTCGGGGAAGGCCGGCTGATCATCCGCGAGACGCCCTGGATGGTCGTCGCCGGGGGCATCCCTCTGGTCCTGACCACGCTCGGCTTCACGTTCCTCGGCGAGGCGCTGCGCGACGTCTTCGATCCCAAGCTGCGCAAGGGGCACTGACGGTTGACGGCGCTCCTGGACATCCGCGGCCTCAATGTCGATTTCCGCACTCCGCGTGGCCGGGTGCATGCGCTGCGCGATGTCAGCTTCAAGGTGCCGCGGGGCAAGATCGTCGGCGTCGTCGGCGAGAGCGGGTCGGGAAAGAGCACGGTGATCTGGACGGTGACCCGCCTCCTGGCAGGCAACGGCGTGGTCGAGGGCGGCGAAGTGCTGTTCGACGGCGAGGACGTGCTGAAATACTCCGAGCCCCGGCTCATGGGCTTCCGGGGCGAGCAGGTTTCGATCGTCTTCCAGGACCCGATGACCTCGCAGTCGCCGGTGTTGTCCTACGGTCAGCAGATGACCGATATCCTGTACCGCCGGGATATGTCGATGTCCGAGAAGCGCCGCCGGGCGGTCGAGATGATGCGCCGTGTCGGCATCCCGGACCCCGAAAGCCGGATCGTCCAGTATCCGCACCAGTTCTCGGGCGGCATGCGGCAGCGCGCCGGCATCGCCATGGCGCTGCTGATGGACCCGATGCTGCTGATCGCCGACGAGCCGACGACGGCGCTGGACGTCACCATGGAGGCGCAGATCATCCACCTGATCCGCGAACTGCAGAGCGAATTCGAGGCGACGATCATGCTGGTGTCGCACAATCTTGGCCTGATCGCCGAGCTCTGCGACGAGGTGGTGGTGATGTATGCGGGCGAGGTGGTCGAGAACGGCGACGTACGCGACATCTTCTACCGCGCCGCGCACCCCTATACCCAGGCGCTGCTGGAATGCGACCCGGCACGCGAGAGCGCCCGCTCGCGGATCCTTCCGGTGATCCCGGGGGACATTCCGGACCTGCATCTCCGGCCCGCGGGGTGCGTCTTCGCGCCCCGGTGCCCCAGCGCCATGGCGGCCTGCGGCGAGCGCCAGCCGGCGAGCCACGCGGTCGGCGACGGCCACGCGGCGCGCTGCCACCTGCTGGACCCGGCGCTGGCGGGCGCCGCCGCCCAGCCAGCGCCTGCGGCCCATGGCTCGCGCCCCGCACCCGCCGCGGCCGAGGCCTTGGCGGCCAAGCCCGAGGCATGGAGCGGGCCGCTGCTGGAAGTGACCGATCTCCGCGTCCGTTTTCGGGTCATGGGCGCGCTGAATGCGATGGTGAAGGGCGTCCGCGATCCCTTCGTCGATGCGGTGCTCGGCGTCTCGCTGACGCTCGATGCCGGCGAGACGCTGGGTCTTGTGGGCGAGAGCGGCTCCGGCAAGACGACCCTCGGCCGCGCCGTGCTCGGCCTCGTCGAGGCGCAGTCCGGCAAGGCGGTGTTCGAAGGCACCGACCTGCTGGCGCTGAGGCCAGGCTCGTTCAAGCCGCTGCGCCGCGACATGGCGATGATGTTCCAGGACCCGGTCGGCTCGCTCAGCCCCCGCCAGACGGTGAAGGCCCTGATCACCGAGCCGTTCGAGATTCACGGCATGGCAGGCCGGAATCTGGACGACGAGGCGGCACGGCTCTGCGAGATGGTGCGGCTGCCGCAGAACTTCCTGTCGCGCTATCCGCACGAGCTTTCCGGCGGCCAGGCCCGGCGTGTGGGCGTCGCCCGGGCGCTGGCGCTCAATCCAAAGCTGGTCATCGCCGACGAGCCGACCGCCGGGCTCGACGTCTCGGTGCAGGGAGAGATCCTGAACCTGATGGCCGAACTGCAACGCACGCGGGGGCTCGGCTATCTGATCATCAGCCATAACCTGCCCGTCGTGCGCCATATCAGCGACAAGCTGGCGATCATGTATCTGGGCCGCCTGGTCGAGCGCGGGGATTGCGAGGCGATCTTCCGGCGGCCTGCCCATCCCTATACCGAGGCCCTGGTCCGCGGCATTCCGCAGCCGGACCCGGAGAAGCGCCGCACGCTGCTCTCGATCGAGGGCGAGGTGCCGAGCCTGGGCAACCGCCCGGCGGGCTGCGAATTCCATACACGCTGCAAATACGCGACCGCGCGGTGCAAGACCGAACGGCCCGGCGAGACTGTACTCGCGGACGGCCGGATCGTAACCTGCCACCATCCTCTCGGAACATGAACCCACTCGGGCCAGGACAGATGAGCACCCAGACACCGCCAATCGACTTTTCCCGCTATCCGCTCGACCGCGGCGGCGCGGCGCTGGAGCGCGTCATCAGCGATTGCCGGACGCAGCTCGAAAGCAACCAGTATTGCTCGCTGCCCGGGTTTCTGCTGCCCGAGGCGGTCCGGGAAGCGGCGCGCGAGGCAAAGGCGCTGCACGGCCGGGCCAATCCGGCAAACTCGCGGCGCAACTGTTACCTGCAGCGCCAGGGCGACCCGGGCCTGCCGGCGGATCACCCCCGCAACATCCTGCTCCAGGCACGCTACCGGATGATCGCTGCCGATCTGCTGCCCGGCCAGTCGCACCTGAAATCGCTGTATTACTGGGAGCCGTTCCAGGAAATGGTCGCAAAGATCGTCGGCTCGCCGAAGCTCTACCCCAACGAGGACCGCCTGCAGCCGGTGAACGTGATCTGCTATGGCGAGGGCGACCAGTCGGCCTGGCACTACGACTCGACCAATGCCTTCACGATGACACTGATGCTGCATGCCGCAAGCGAGGGCGGCGTCTTCGAGCTGGCGCCCAACACGCGGCACGGCCCGGGCGCCGACGACATCCCGTACATGACCGAGGTGCTTCAGGGCGGGCGCGGCCGGGTGCGCACCGTCTCGCGCGCCGAGGGAGAGCTGACCATATTCCGTGGCTGCAACTCTCTGCACCGTGTCTCGCCGGTGATCGGCGACCGCGCGCGGCTGATGGCGGTTTTCGTCTACGAGGACGAACCCGGGATCACCGGCGATCCCGAGGTCAACCTCACCGTCTACGGCCGGACCGGAGCCGATGGCTGACGGGATGACGGCCGGCACCAGCCCGATTCTTCCGGTCTCCGGCGGGGACCGGTTCCGCGGAAACGCACCGAGGAGCGAACCACTTCCATGGCAGACAAGAGACCGCACGGGTTCGCCCGGGGCCTGACCAATTACGGTGACAAGGATTTCTCGGTGTATCTGCGCCGGTCCTTCGCCAGCTCGATGGGCTATTCCCGCGAGGCGCTGTCGAAGAAGATCGTCGGCATCGCCTATACCGGCTCGGGCTTCAACAACTGCCACCGGCACTTTCCCGAGCTGCTGGAGGCGGTCAAGCGGGGCGTGCTGATGGCGGGCGCCCTGCCGGTCGAGTTTCCGACGATCTCTCTGGGCGAGGTTTTCCTGAATCCGACCAGCCTCAAGTTCCGCAACCTGATGTCGATGGATACCGAGGAGATGATCCGCGCCCAGCCGATGGATGCGGTTGTGCTGATGGGCGGCTGCGACAAGACCGTCCCGGCGCAGCTGATGGGGGCGGCGAGCGCCGACCTGCCGGCGATCCAGCTGGTCGGCGGACCGATGATGACCTCCAGCTACCAGGGCGAGCGGCTTGGCGCCTGCACCGATTGCCGCCGCTTCTGGGCCAAGCACCGGGCGGGCGAGGTCAGCGGCGAGGAGATCGGCAAGATCGAGATGCGGCTGGCCACCACGGCCGGCAGCTGCGCGGTGATGGGCACCGCCTCGACCATGGCCTGCATCGCCGAGGCGCTGGGGATGACCCTGCCGGGGACCGCCGCCATCCCGGCGGTTCATGCCGACCGGCTGCGCGCCGCCGAGGCCACCGGCGCGGCTGCGGTGCGCCTGATCGAGACCGGCGTCCGGCCCAGCCAGGTGATCACCGCGGCCTCGGTCGGCAATGCGCTGCGGGTGCTGCTGGCGCTCGGCGGCTCGACCAACGCCATCATCCACCTGACCGCCGTGGCCGGGCGCCTCGGAATCGAGGTGCCCCTGACCTGGCTGAACGAGCTCTCCGACACCACGCCGGTGCTGGTGAACCTGAAGCCGGTCGGCGAGGGCTACATGGAGGATTTCTTCCATGCCGGCGGCATGGGCGCGGTGCTGCGCGAGTTGAAGCCGCTGCTGGACCTCGATGCCATGACCGTCACCGGCGAGACGCTGGGGCAGCGGCTGGAGGCCCCGGCCGAGCGGGTGGACCGCAAGATCATCGCCTCGGCCGAGACGCCGCTCGAGCCAGTGGGCGGACTGGTGGCGCTCTTCGGCTCGCTCGCCCCGCGCGGCGCGATCCTGAAGCGATCCGCCGCCGACAAGGCCCTGTTCGAGAAGGAGGGCCGCGCGGTGGTGTTCTCCTCGCTGGACGACCTGGCGGCGCGGGTGGACGATCCGGAGCTCGACATCGGGCCCGACGACTTCATGGTCCTGCAGAACGCCGGGCCGACCAGCCCCTCGGGAATGCCCGAGGCGGGCTATCTGCCGATTCCGAAAAAGCTCTCGTCCAAGGGGCTGAAGGACATGGTGCGCATCTCGGACGCCCGCATGTCCGGCACCGCCTTCGGCACCATCGTGCTGCATGTGACGCCGGAAGCCGCGGCGGGAGGGCCGCTGGCGCTGGTGCGCACGGGCGACCGGATCCGGCTCTCGGTCAGCGAGCGGCGCATCGATCTGCTGGTCGACGAGGCCGAACTGGATCGCCGCCGCGCAGCCTGCATATCCTCGCGGAGGGACCCCAGGACGCTGAGGGGATACGACAAGCTCTACGCCGAACAGGTCCTGCAGGCGGACCAGGGATGCGATTTCGGGTTTCTGCTGCAACCTGACGCAACCTGAGCGGTGGACATTGCCTTGCGTTTCCGTGACTCATTGATTACCGCATGCGACGAAACTGGGCAGGAATGCTGACTAAAACGAGGGGCCGGAAATGAAGATCGGGACTCCGAAAGAGACTTTCCCTGGCGAGCGTCGCGTTTCGCTGACGCCGGACAGCGCTGGGCGCCTGCAGAAACTCGGCTACGAGGTTCTGGTCGAGTCCGGGGCCGGGGCTGGTGCGAACATTCCGGATGCGGCCTACGCGGCGGCGGGTGTGGCAGTGATGCCCGATGCTGCAGCGCTGTGGGCTGCGGCGGACATCGTGGCGAAGGTTCGGCCTCCGGAGGAAACGGAGGTGGCGCTGGCGCGCGAGGGGCAGCTGCTGATTTCGTTCCTGTACCCGGCGCAGAACAAGGAGTTGCTCGACAGCCTCAACGCCAAGGGCGCCGACGTGATCGCCATGGACATGGTGCCCCGGATCAGCCGGGCGCAGAAGATGGACGCGCTGTCCTCGATGGCGAACATTGCCGGCTACCGGGCGGTGATCGAGGCGGGCAACAACTTCGGCCGTTTCTTCACCGGCCAGATCACCGCGGCGGGGAAGGTTCCGCCGGCGCGGGTGCTGGTGATCGGCGCCGGTGTGGCGGGGCTTGCTGCGATCGGCACCTCGGTGTCCCTTGGCGCGATCACGCTGGCCTTCGATGTGCGCCCCGAGGTGGCCGAGCAGATCGAGTCGATGGGGGCCGAGTTCGTCTATCTCGATTTCGAGGAGACCACTCAGGACAGCGCCGCCACCGGCGGCTATGCCGCCCCGTCCAGCCCCGAGTTCCGCGAGAAGCAGCTGGAGAAATTCCGCGAGCTGGCGCCGGAGGTGGACATCGTCATCTCGACCGCGCTGATCCCGGGGCGCGACGCGCCGAAGCTGTGGCTCGCCGACATGGTCGCTGCGATGAAGCCGGGCTCGGTGGTGGTGGACCTTGCGGCCGAGCGCGGCGGCAACTGCGACCTGACGGTGATGGACCAGAAGGTGGTGAGCGACAACGGGGTGACGATCATCGGCTATACCGACTTCCCCAGCCGTATGTCGTCGCAGTCCTCGGCGCTCTACGCCACAAACATCCGGCACATGATGGACGACCTCACGCCCAAGAAGGACGGGGTTGTGGTCCATAACATGGAGGACGACGTCATCCGCGGCGCGACCGTGGCCAAGAGCGGCGAGATCACCTTCCCGCCGCCGCCGCCAAAGGTGAAGGCGATCGCTGCGGCGCCGAAGAAGAAGGAGGTCCAGGAGACCGCCGAGCAGAAGGCCGCGCGCGAGGCGGCCGAGATGAAGAAGTCGCTGGACCGCACCGCCTGGATGTTGGGGATCGGCGGCGCACTCTGCCTTCTGGTCGGCACGGTGGCGCCCGCCAGCTTCATGCAGCACTTCATCGTCTTCGTGCTGGCGGTCTTCGTCGGCTTCTACGTGATCTGGGGGGTGGCGCATGCGCTGCATACGCCGCTGATGGCGATCACCAACGCGATCTCCTCGATCATCATCGTGGGCGCGCTGTTGCAGGTGGGCTCGTCCGGCGCATTCGTGGTGATCCTGGCGGCGCTATCCATTCTGATGGCCTCGGTGAACATCTTCGGCGGCTTCCTGGTGACGCGCCGGATGCTCGCCATGTTCCAGCGTAGCTGAGGGGGAGCGAAGCGATGAGCATCGGGTTTGTTTCGGCCGCCTATGTCGTGGCGGCGATCCTCTTCATCCTGGCGCTGGGCGGCCTCTCGAACATGGAGAAGGCCAAGCGCGCAATCTGGTACGGCATCATCGGCATGGCGCTGGCGGTGGGTGCCACCATCGGCATGCCGGGGGTCGGCAACTACTGGCTGATCGGGCTGATGATCATTGCCGGCGGCGTCGGCGGCTACATCGTCGCGACCCGGGTGCAGATGACCCAGATGCCCGAGCTGGTGGCGGGCTTCCACAGCCTGGTCGGGCTGGCCGCCGTCTTCATCGGCATCAACGCCCATCTGGAGATGAATGCCGCGCTGGCGGCGAAGGAAGCGGGCACGGTCGAGCAGCTTGCGGGCTTTGCCGCGACCATCGCGCACAAGTCCGGGGTGGAGCTGAGCATCCTGAAGGTCGAGCTGTTCCTCGGGATTCTCATCGGCGCGATCACCTTCACAGGCTCGGTGGTGGCCTATGGCAAGCTGTCCGGCAAGGTCTCGTCCGCCGCGCTGACCCTGCCGTTCCGGCACCAGATCAACCTGGCGGCCTTCGTGGCCTGCTTCCTGCTGGGCTGGCTGTATCTGGAGGGCGCCGGGCTCTGGACCATGATCCTGGTGGCGATCATCGCCGGGGCCATCGGCTGGCACCTCATCATGGCGATCGGCGGGGCCGACATGCCGGTGGTGGTGTCGATGCTGAACAGCTACTCGGGCTGGGCCGCGGCGGCGATCGGGTTCACGCTGGGCAACGACCTGCTGATCGTTGTCGGCGCGCTGGTGGGCTCGTCGGGCGCGATTCTCAGCTACATCATGTGCCGGGGCATGAACCGCAGCTTCATCTCGGTGATCCTCGGCGGCTGGGGCGGCACCGGGGCGCCGGCGGCGGAGGTCTCGGGCGAGATGATCGCCATCGATGCCGATGGCGTGGCGGCGGCGCTCGAGGACGCGGACAGCGTCGTCATCGTGCCCGGCTACGGCATGGCGGTGGCCCAGGCCCAGGGATCGGTCTCGGAGCTGACCCGGCGGCTGCGTGCCAAGGGCAAGGAGGTGCGCTTCGCCATCCATCCGGTCGCGGGGCGTCTGCCCGGGCACATGAACGTGCTCCTGGCCGAGGCCAAGGTGCCCTACGACATCGTGCTCGAGATGGAGGAGATCAACGAGGACTTCCCGCGCACCGACGTCGCCATCATCATCGGCGCCAACGACATCGTGAACCCGGCGGCCCAGGACGACCCGAACTCGCCCATCGCCAGCATGCCGGTGCTGGAGGTCTGGAAGTCGAAACAGGTCTTCGTCTCGAAGCGCGGCCAGGGCACGGGCTATTCCGGCATCGAGAACCCGCTGTTCTTCAAGGAGAACACGCGGATGTTCTACGGCGACGCCAAGGCCTCTCTGGACGCGCTGCTGGGCCTGATGACCTGAGGCACCAGCCCCGGCCACCGGGCCGGGGCATCGCCATCGGCCATGCCAAGGAGGTCCCGGGTCAAGCCCGGGACAGCCGGCAGAGGATCCGTAAACCCGGCGGCGTATCGCCCACCGGGTGCAACGGCTGGTGCGGGCTGCGTCTGGCCGGGCGCCGTTGCAGGGTCCGGCGCGCGGTCGCTTGAAGATGCTGCCCGACCTGCTAGATTCCGGCTTGAATTTCACAGCGGAGACCCGATGCAGTTCAGCTTCCAATTCCGCGCGGCTCTCCGGACCGCTGCGGCTTGCGGTCTTCTCTGGGTCCTGCCGGCATTCGGCCAGGCGCCACAGCAGCCTCCGGTCGACGTCGCCGCGCCGCTGGTGAGCGAGGTGGTCGAGTACGACGTCTATACCGGCCGCTTCGAAGCCGCCGAGCGGGTCGAGATCCGCTCGCGGGTATCCGGATATCTGGACAAGGTCGGCTTCAACGACGGCGAGATCGTCCCGGCGGGCGCATTGCTGTTCGTGATCGATCAGCGCACCTTCCGCGCCGAGATCGCCCGGGCCGAAGCCAATGTCGCCGCCGCCGAGGCGCAGCGGGCGCTGGCGCAGATCGAGCTGGACCGGGCGACCCAGCTGGCCGAGCGCAATGTCGGCACTACCCAGGAGGTCGACCGGGCCACCGCAACCTTGGCCGGCGCAGCGGCACAGCTCGCGGTCGCCGAGGCCGAGTTGAGGCAGGCGCGGCTCAACCTCGACTTCACCGAGATCCGGGCGCCGATCAACGGACAGATGTCGAACCGCAAGGTCGACCGCGGCAACCTTGTGATCGGCGGCACCAACAACGCCACGCTGCTGTCGACCATCGTGCTGATCGATCCGATCCATTTCGTCTTCACGGCCTCCGAGGCGGATTTCCTGCGCTATTCGCGGCTGGCGGGCACCGGCAACCGGCTGGCCGGGCTGGAGACACCCTATCCCGTGGCCGTGCAGCTGATGGACGAGGATTCGTTCGTCCACGAGGGCACGCTCGATTTCGTCGACAACCAGCTCGACCCGAACTCCGGCACCATCATCGCGCGGGCGGTGCTGGCGAATGCCGAGCGCTTCCTGGTGCCCGGCACCTTCGGGCGCATCCGCCTCGCCGGGTCGGGTGCATTCGAGGCGCTGCTGATCCCGGACGAGGCGGTCATGTCCGACCAGGCCCGAAAGATCGTCTTCGTTGTCGATGCCGAGGGAACGGTCAGCCCGCGCCCGGTGAAACTGGGCGCGCTGCACAGGGGGCTGCGGGTGGTCCGGGAGGGCCTGACGCCGGACGACCGGGTGATCGTCGCCGGCATCCAGCGGGCGCGCCCCGGCGCCAAGGTGACCCCTCAGGAAGTTCAGCTCACGCTCGAAGGCGAGTAGGCGATGCGCTTCTCGCTCTTCTTCATCGACCGGCCGATCTTCGCGGCCGTGGTCTCGATCCTGCTGACGCTGCTGGGCCTGGTCTCGTATTTCGGCTTGCCGGTGACCCAGTATCCCGAGATCTCGCCGCCGACGGTCCAGATCCGCGCGACCTATCCCGGCGCATCGGCCGAGGTGGTCGCGGACACCGTCGCCACGCCGATCGAGCAGGAGGTGAACGGCGTCGAGGGCATGCTCTATATGCTGAGCCAGTCGACCGGCGACGGGCAGGTCACCATCAACGTCACCTTCAAGCTGGGCACCAATATCGAGGACGCCCAGGTCCAGGTGCAGAACCGGGTCGCCATCGCCACGCCGCGCCTGCCCGAGGAGGTGCGCCGGCTGGGTGTCAGCGTACTGAAGTCGTCGCCCGACCTGATGATGGTCATCCACATGCTGTCGCCCGACGGCAGCCGCGACCAGCTTTACATCTCGAACTACGCCCGGACCCAGGTGGTGGACCGGCTGGCGCGGATCGACGGGGTCGGGCGCGCCACGGTCTTCGCCGAGCGGGCCTATTCGATGCGCATCTGGCTCGACCCGGAACTGGTGGCGGCGCGCGGATTGACCGCCGGTGAAGTGGTGTCGGCGCTAAGGGCAAACAATGTCCAGGTCGCCTCGGGCATCATCAACCGGCTGCCGGTGCCGAACCCCTCGGCGCACGAGCTGCAGGTCCAGACCCAGGGCAGGTTGGCCTCGCCGGAGCAGTTCGAGCAGATCGTCATCGGCACCGGCGAGAACGACGGATTGATCCGGGTGCGCGATGTGGGACGGGTCGAGCTCGGCGCGCAGGACTACGCGATCAACGGCTATCTTGGGAAGAACGTCGCGCTGCCGATCGGCATCTTCCAGCGGCCCGGCTCGAACGCGCTGGAGACCGCGGACGAGGTGCTGCGGGTGATGGACGAGATGGCCGGGGGCTTTCCGCCCGGCATCGAGCACCACGTCGTCTACAACCCCACCGAGTTCATCGCCCAGTCGATCGAGGCGGTCTACACCACGATCGCCGAGGCGGTGATCCTGGTGGTGCTGGTGATCGTGATCTTCCTGCAGAGCCTGCGCGCCTCGGTGATCCCGATCGTGGCCATCCCGATCTCGCTGATCGGCACCTTCGCGGTGATGGCGGGCCTGGGCTACTCGATCAACAACCTGACGCTGTTCGGGCTGGTGCTGGCCATCGGCATCGTGGTCGACGACGCCATCATCGTGGTCGAGAATGTCGAGCGGATGCTGCGCCCGGGCGTCCTGCCGCGCGCGGCGGCCCGCGACACGATGAAGGAGGTCTCGACCGCGCTGCTGGCCCAGGGGCTGGTGCTGCTGGCGGTGTTCGTTCCGGCCGCTTTCCTGGAGGGCATCACCGGCCAGTTCTTCCGGCAGTTCGCCGTCACCATCGCCACCGCCACGGCGATCTCGGTGCTGGTCTCGCTGACGCTGTCGCCGGCGCTGGCGGCGCTGATCATGCGCCGGCACGGACCCGATCACCGTCCGCGCGGCCCGGTCGGCTGGGGGTGGCACCTGCTGACCTGGCCGTTCCGCCTGGCCGGGCGGCTCTTCAACTGGGGTTTCGAGATCTTCGCCGACGGCTACCGCTGGGTCGTCCGCGGCCTGCTGCGCGCGTCGATCCTGATGCTGGCGGCCTATGGCGGCCTGCTGTGGCTGACCTGGGACCAGTTCGGCAAGACCCCGACCGGCTTCATCCCGCCGCAGGATCAGGGCTATCTGATCACCGTGGTGCAGCTTCCCGCCGGGGCATCGCTGGCGCGCACCGACGCGGTGGCGCGGCGGGCCTCGGAGATGATCCTCGCGCATCCGGGCGTGCGCGACACCGTTGCCATCGTCGGCCTCGACGCGGCGACCTTCACCAATGCCTCGAACGGTGCCGCGATCTTCGTGCCGATGCAGCCGTTCAAGTGGCGGGCCGAGCGGGGGCTGACCGCCGGGCGCATCCTCGGCGAGCTGCAGGGCCAGCTGTTCCAGATCAAGGAGGCCAACATCTTCATGGTGCAGCCGCCGCCGGTTCGGGGCGTCGGCACCGCCGGGGGCTGGAAGATGTATATCCAGGACCGCCGCGGCCGCGGGCTGGAGGCGCTGGAGCAGGCAGCCTTCGGCATGATGATCCAGGGCAACCAGGTGCCCGAGCTCAGCCGCGTGTTCACCCTCTTCAACACCAAGACGCCCTCGATCTACGCCGATATCGACCGGGTCAAGGCCGAGATGATCGGGGTGCGGCCCGACCAGGTCGCCGAGGCGCTGGAGGTCTATCTCGGCTCGGCCTTCGTCAATGATTTCAACTTCCTCGGGCGCACCTACCGCGTCACCGCCCAGGCCGACGGACAGTTCCGCGACGATCCCTCCGACATCGCCAAGCTGCGCACTCGCTCGGCCGCGGGCGAGATGACGCCGATCGGGGCGGTCGCGACCTTCCGCGACCTGACCGGCCCCTATCTGGTCTCGCGCTACAATCTCTACCCGGCGGCCTCGCTGCAGGGCTCGGCGGCGCCGGGGGTGTCGACGGGCGACGCGCTGAAGGCTGCCGAGCAGCTGGCGGCGCGGGTGCTGCCGGACGGCTTCGGTTTCGAATGGACCGAGCTGGCCCTGCAGGAGCGGCAGGCCGGCAACACCGCGATCTTCGTCTTCGTCCTGGCGACCGTCTTCGTCTTCCTGCTGCTCGCGGCGCTCTACGAGAGCTGGCTGTTGCCGCTGTCGGTGATCCTGATCGTGCCGATGTGCCTGCTGGCGGGGATCGTTGGCATCGGGTGGCGCGGCATGGACAACAACGTGCTGACCCAGATCGGCTTCGTGGTGCTGGTCGGGCTCGCGTCGAAGAACGCCATCCTGATCGTCGAGTTTGCGCGCCAGGCCGAGGAACAGGGGATGACCCGGGTCGACGCGGCGATCCACGCCGCGCGGCTGCGGCTGCGGCCGATCCTGATGACGTCGTTCGCGCTGATCCTGGGGGTCCTGCCACTGGTCGTCGCCACCGGCGCCGGGGCCGAGATGCGCCAGGCCCTGGGCACGGCGGTGTTCTCGGGAATGCTGGGCGTGACCTTCTTCGGGCTGGTCTTCACGCCGGTCTTCTACGTAGCCTGCCGGTGGCTGGGCGACGAACTCCGCGCCGCCCATGCCCCGGAAAAGCCGAGCCCCGAGGCCTGAAGCGCCTGTCCCCGGTCCAAAGGCGGATCGAATCGGTCAGCCTGAAACGGTGCTGACCCAGGAAGCGATGCGCGCGAAGCTCAGCCGCCGCCCGGACCGGCGATGAAAGCTCGGGCCACATAATCCGCGATGGCCCGCACCTCGGCATCGGTCAGGACCCCCCGGAAGGCGGGCATCGAAGTCCCCGGCGGGGGATCGGCGGATTGCCGTGCGAACTCGGCGGCATCGAATCCGCGCCTGAAGCCGGGCGCAGTGAAGTCCGGCGGGTTCGGGTCCAGGAACTTTCCGATCCAGTTCTGGCCGGTGCCGTCGGCGGCGTGGCACTCGGCGCAGGCCGCCGCGTAGAGCTGTTGGCCCAACCGTTCCGAAGCCGTCGGGTTCTCCAGAACCGGGGCAACGTCGTGGATGGTCGGCGTCTCGTATTCATCGTCATGGTGGAAGGGCGCCCAGGGATCCGCCGCCTCTCCGTGATCTCCGAGGCCCAGCGCCACGGGGCGCGCCATCCGGCCCTCGTGGCACGAGATGCAGGCGGACCTGAACAGCGCCCGCCCCTCGATCTCGCCGGGTTCCAGCAGCCGGTCAGGGACATCCAGCGGCAGGGTGCCTGTCGCGAAGTCAAACGCAGCCCCATACCGTTCCGCGTGATCGGGCCAGCCATTCGCCTCGGTGTGGTAGGCGGTATTGCGGGCGCCGCAGGCGACGAAGGTCTCGGCGACGAAGCTGGCCACGTCACCGATCTCGGCCTCGGTCATCAGCCCGGTGAACGGCTTCATCGCCGTTCCGGGTTTTCCCGTCCGCAGCACTTCGATGATCCGGCTCCGGGACAGGTCGGCGGCATCGGTGAAGTCCCGCGGCTTCGGGTCCAGCATCCGCGCCGCGACGGTCTCGGCATCGCCGTCATAGCCGTGGCAGAAATAACACCGCCCGTTATAGAGCGTTTGCCCGCGCGCGACCGCAGCCGGATCAGCCGCCCCGCAGGTCAGTTTTTTTTTGCGCTTTCCGGCGCCGGCTCGGCGCGCTCCCAGCCCGGCGCGACCACTTCGGCAGGCAGTTCGATGGCGGCGAAACGATCCGGATGCAG
The DNA here is from genome assembly GCA_035458445.1 of Thermohalobaculum sp. Lineage (GTDB taxonomy): Bacteria > Pseudomonadota > Alphaproteobacteria > Rhodobacterales > Rhodobacteraceae > Thermohalobaculum. The sequence goes on from DATHZU010000290.1 coordinate 21,021, forward strand.
GAAGGCGCGGTAAACATACTCGGATACGTTGGCGATCTCCTGCTCGGTCAGCACCTTCTCCCACGCCGGCATGGTGGTCCCGACGACGCCCTCGCTGACATTCTCGAAAAGCTCCGGTCGGTTCAACTCGGCGCGTGCCGCGGGCGAGAGGAAATTCTCGGGCTTCTTGATCATGAAATAGGCCCTTGGACCGTCGCCGTCGCCCTTCTTGCCATGGCATTCGGCGCAATTGGCTGCGTAGAACTGCCGCCCCCAGGCCGGATCGCCGATCAGGCCCACCGGGAAGGGAGCGTCGTCCCCGCCGGCCTCCGCGGCCTTCTGAATCTCGTCCACATGGTCGTGCCCCTCACCGCCTTGCCCCATTCCCTCGGGCATGAAAGCCGCGCGGATATAGTCGACCGTGGCGACAATTTCCTCGCGGCTGAGCTGCACCGTGAAGGGCATCATCGCCGTGTTCCTCGAACCGAAGGTGACCGAATCGATCATCTTCTCGCGCGACAGCTTCTCGAGCCCGTGCGCAGTGAAGTCCGCCGGAGACGGGTTCAGGCTGTTCTTCGCCCACGAGGCCGCATCGCCACGATCGCCATGGCAGACGCTGCAGCTGCGCGCATAGATCGCGCGGCCAATATCGGTATCGGCGTCAGGGGCGGGCAGCATCAGGTAGTTGCGCAGATAGCCGATGATCTCGTCGCGCTCGCCAGCGGGCACTGGCGCCGCCAGACGTCCACCATGCCTGTCGTCCAGCATCGCCGAGATCGCTTCGCGGGTCAGCCGGACCAGTGCCTCTGCGTCGGCGAAATCGACGGCGGCGGCCTCGGTGCCATGGCCGCGCTCGCCATGGCAGGAGCCGCAGTTCTCGATATAGAGCTCGCGCGCGCCGATCAGCGCCGTGCCCTTGTGGAGCTGCGCCGGCTCGTGGGCGCTGCCGGCGGCATGATCATGCGTGCCCGCGGCAGACTGCCCGGCAGCGTGATCATGCGTGCCCGCGGCAGACTGCTCGGCGGTGTGGTCATGCTTACCCGCAGCGGTCTGCTCGGTGGCGTGCGAGTGGCCCTGTTCGCCCTGGCCGCCATGCGCGTGCAAGGGGGCCGCGACCGGCAGCGTGATCAGTAACAGGGGAAGGGCCAACCCTGACAGGGTGGATCCGGGGCGCGTCGGGGGCATCCGTCATCCTCTCTCGCGGAGGTTCGTTGAGCATTCGCTGGCGGTGCAAATCGTCTCCGCGCGGTGCCGGAAAGTCAACCGCGCCAAATCGGCGCAAGGCAGCGATCAAGCGGCCTACCGGCTTCACCTGGGCCAGCCGGGTGTGTAGACTCGGTGGCAATTCGGACCCGCGAGAGGATACTGCGGGCCTTGCCAACGACGTGGAACCGATCATGAGTGCCAAAGCGCTTCCAATTTGCCGGTCTGCGCCCGGCTTCGCGCTGGCGGCGGCGCTGTCAGTTTGCGTCAGGGCGGGCCGATGAGCAACTGGTGGCTGGCCTTTGCGGCGCTGTTCTGCCTGGCGGCTGCGGTGGTGCTGGTTCCCGTCCTGGTCAGGCCCGTGCGGCACGGAGCATCACGCGCCGAGAGCGCCGCGGCGGTTCTGCAGGACAAGCTGGCCCAGATCGCCCGCGACCACGAAAACGGCCTGATCGGCGCCGACGAGGCCGAGGGTGCCAGAGCCGAGATTTCCCGCGCGCTGATCGCTGCGACCAAGGAGGTCGAGGCGGCGCGCGCCGCGGACCTGTCACGCAACGGGGGCGCCGCGGGCATGGCTCTTGTTGCGGTCGTCGGGCTGTTCGTGGCGGTCGCGGTCTACCAGATCAAGGGCTCGTTCGGCCTTGCGGACAAGCCGCACGAACAGCGCACCGACCTTGCCGTGGCCGCGAGCGACCAGATGCCGGCCCTCACGAGCGAGCATGAAGGCACCGCCATGGGGGATGCCATCGCCTCGCTGCGCGCGAGGCTGGAACAGAATCCCGACAGCATCGACTCGTGGCACCTTCTTGCGAGGTCCTACTCGGCGGTCGGCGCCTATGCCGATGCCGCGGTCGCCTATGCACGGCTTGTCGAGTTGGCGCCCGACACCATCGCCTATCGCGGCGACCATGCCGAGGCGCTGATTCGCGCCGATGGCGGCTATGTGGGCGACCGGGCGATCGCGATCTTCGAATCGGTGCTCGAAATTGCACCGGACGACCCGCGCGCGGCCTATTACCTTGCGCTCCGGCACGCTCAGGACGGCGACCTGCAGGCCGCGGCAGAAGCGTGGGTCAGGATTCTCGCCAAGGCTCCGCCCGATGCGCCCTATGCGCCTGCGATCCGCGAGATCCTGGATACCGTCATCGCCGACGGAGGCCTCGACCGCGAGGCACTCGATATTCCGCCTGTGCCCGAAGCGCCCGCGGCGCCCGGACCCAGCGCTGCCGACATCGCCGCCGCAGCAGAGATGCCGCAAGGCGAGCAGCTTGAGATGATCCGTGGCATGGTTGCCCGCCTCGAGTCGCGGCTGGAGGACGAGCCCGCCGACATCGAAGGATGGCTGCGGCTCGCCCGGGCGCGCATGGTGCTGGGCGAACCCGAGGCGGGGGCGGCGGCGCTGGAACGCGCCCTCGAGCGAAATCCGGGCGATCCCAACCTGCAGGCTGCCCTGGCCGAGATTCGCAGCGCCGCATCGCGCTGACTTGCGGCCAGGCCAGCGGCGGAGCGCGCTTACACGCCCCGCCGCCGGTGAATCACTTCGCCGCTTCCTTCAGGTAGGCGACCACGTTCTCGAGGTCATCCTCCTTCTTGAGACCGGGGAAGGTCATCTTGTTCCCCGCAACGGT